>JANJUT010000040.1 GCA_024710445.1 Thiobacillus sp. | reverse complement strand
GGGTGTTGAGCGGTGATCTCATCATCAAGGGCACGGGCGACCCGACGCTGACACTGGAGCGCTTGTGGTTGTTGCAACGCGATTTGCGCGCGCGCGGGGTGCGGCATATTCGCGGCAACCTGGTGCTCGATCTGAGCCATTTCGATTTGCCGGAGATGGACCCAGGCGCTTTCGATGGCGAGCCGCTGGCGAAATACAATGCAGTGCCGGGCGCACTGTTGGCCAATTTCAATGCAATCACCTTGCGCTTGAAGCCGGAGGGCGAGCATGTCCAGATCACACCGGATATTGCCTTGCCTGGCGTGGTGCTCGACTCGCTGGTGCGTCTGCAGGACACGGCGGGGTGCGGCAACTGGAAAGATGCGATCACGCCTTCGGTGTCTGATGGGCGAGACATGGCACTGGAGATTCGTGGTAACTATGCACGGGGCTGTGGTGAGCAAATCCTGACGCTTAACCTGTTTGATCCCGCGACCACATTTGATTTGATTTTTCGCAGGCTGTGGGCGGAAACCGGCGGCACGCTCAGCGGCGTGACGATAATGGGCCAGGCACCTGATGCCTTGCCGTTACTTGCATTTGCATCGATTCCATTGACCGAGACGCTGACCCGGCTCAACAAACATTCCAATAATTTGATGACGCGCAACCTGTTTCTCACGCTGGGCGCGGAAAAATATGGCGCACCCGCAACCCTGGAAAAAGGTGCGCGTGCGATAAAAGACGGTCTGGAGCAGCGTGGCGTCCCCACCCGTAAACTGGTACTGCAAAACGGGTCAGGCCTGTCGCGGATCGAGCGCATCAGCGCGAGTGCCTTGACCCATGTGCTGCGCTCGGCCTATCGCAGCCCGCTGTTTGCCGAATTTGAATCGGCGTTGCCGATCGTCGCCGTCGATGGCACGTTAAAGCGCCGCTTCAACGGCAGTGCGCTTGCGGGCAATGCTCATCTCAAGACCGGGACACTGCGTGACGTCAGTGCGCTCGCAGGTTATGTCTTTACCGTGAATGGCGAACGCGTCAGCTTTGTCATGCTGGTGAATCATGCCAATGCCCATCTCAGCGAAGCGGCCCAGCGGGCCTTGCTGGAATGGGTGCATGCCGGTTATGGGCGCGAGGCCGGAATGGACCGGGAGGCGGTTTCCGCACGCTAGCCGTCTCTGCCACGCCTGCTTTATTCAGGCTGCTGCAGGTCGATTCTGAAGCTGTCTTCGTAAGGCGGCACATTGCATTCGATGATGTTCGATGGGGCGACATCGAGACGCACGCCGGTAATGTCGGCGCGCACCGGCAGCTTTGTGGCGCCCCGGTCCACCAGCACCACCGTCCGAATCTCGGCCGGCTGTTTGCCTGCCAGATATTCCACTGCGCGCAGCATGGAATGTCCGCGATACATCACGTCATCCACGACCAGCACGGTTTGGCCTGCAAGGTCGAGCGTGGCGTGCGTCGGATTCTCCGTCAGGTGGGTTTCGGGATGGAGCAGTGTGAGATCGTCTGCGTAACGCTTGATCTGCAGATCAAGCCGCATGCAGTTCGTGAGGCCGTAGCTTGCCTGTAGCCGCGTATGCAGCTTGTCGGCCAGGGGCGCGCCACGCCGCAGAATGCCGACTATCGTTATCTGGGTGCGGCCCGTCAGCAACCCGGCAGCCTGACGGGCCATGTCGTCGACGATGGCATCGAGTTGTTCGGTGTTATAGAGGCAGGTGCGCCGGCCCGGGGTTGTGATGGTCATGGTTGCGATCGGGTGTATCCAGTTTGGAGTGGGTTATACGGCTGTTTCGGCAACCTGGTTGGCCCAGGACATGGCCTCGATTTCGGCTGCAGTCAGGTCGGCCAGCGACAGGGGCGGCGCCAATTTCAGCAGCGTGCGTGCATGGGCGAGATCGGCTTGCTCAACGCTCTCGGCCAGCTGGAGCAGCGCCCCCAGTTCGCCTTCCCGCTCGAGCAGCGCCCTGGCAAGCTGCTTCCCCAGATTGAGTTCGTTGACGATGTCGGCAAGCGGTTTGTCGATGATATTGTCGATCAGTGACAGGATGCCGACCATGAAGGCTTCGTCGCAATAGTCGGCATTGCGTTGCAGCTTCGCTGCCAGCAGTTCCATCACCTTGCCGCGTGTGGCAGCCAGCAGCAGCAGGGGGCTGGGGTAGGCTGCGCCTGCTTGAAGAGTAAAGAGCAATAACTGCAGCCAGCGCTGCAACTGTGTGCGGCCCAGCACCATGATCGCCTGCTGAACCGAACTCAGGTTGCGATTGACGCCGCATGCCACTGAATTGACCAGCCGCATCAGGTTGTAGGTCAGGTTGGGGTGCTGCTTGAAGATGAGTTCGATCTGCGGGGTATCGGCATCGCGCAGGACCAGGCCCAGCAACTGGATGAGCGCCAGCTGGCTTGGACCGGCGCGCCTGGCACTGAGCACCGAGGGCTTGGCAAAAAAGTAGCCTTGAAACAGCTCGAATCCCAGGGTGTGGCAATAGCTGGCTAGTTCGGCGTTCTCGACTTTCTCGGCGAGCAGTTTCACCGGCCACTGTCGCAGCTGATTCACGATCGCAGGGAGTTCGTCGTTGTGGTGCTGCATCAAGTCCACCTTGATGATGTCGACCATGGCGAGCAGCGGGCGGTAGCTGTCGTCGTAGATGAAGTCGTCCAGTGCCAGGGTGAAGCCCTTTTGCTTGAGCGCGCGACAGCGCTCGATGACGGCGTCATTGACGGTAATGGTTTCGAGCAGTTCCAGCACCACCTGGGTGCTTGGCAGCAGTTCCACGATGTCGGACAGCAACATGTCGGCACTGAAATTGATGAATCCCAGTTGCGAACCCAATACGGTCTGCACGCCCATTTCACTGAATGCATGATGAATGACGTTGGCCGTGGCCTGCATGTCGTTGGTGACCGAGGCATCGAGCGTGTCGCCGGAACGAAACAGCAGTTCATACGCGACGATGCGCTGGTCGCGATCGAGGATGGGCTGGCGCCCCAGGAAGATGTCCCCGGCTGCCATGCCTACAGGTTCAGCGCTTTCCAGAGCGCATCGACGCGCGTCTTGACGGCTTCATCCATTACGATCGGGGTTCCCCATTCGCGGGTGGTTTCACCCGGCCATTTGTTGGTGGCATCAATGCCCATCTTGCTGCCGAGTCCGGAAACCGGGCTGGCGAAATCGAGATAATCGATGGGCGTGTTTTCCACCAGCAGCGTGTCGCGTACCGGGTCGACGCGCGTGGTCAGCGCCCAGATCACTTCTTTCCAGTCGCGCACGTTGACGTCGTCGTCGGTGACCAGAATGAACTTGGTGTACATGAACTGCCGCAGAAAACTCCACACGCCGAACATCACGCGCTTGGCATGGCCGGGGTAGCTCTTTTTCATGCTGACCACAGCCATGCGGTACGAACAGCCTTCGGGCGGCAGGTAGAAATCGGTGATTTCGGGGAACTGCTTCTGCAGCAGCGGCACGAACACCTCGTTCAGCGCCACGCCGAGCATGGCCGGTTCGTCGGGTGGCTTGCCGGTGTAGGTGCTGTGATAGATCGGGTCGCGCCGCATCGTCATGCGCTCGATGGTGAACACCGGAAAATGATCCTGCTCGTTGTAGTAGCCGGTATGGTCGCCGTACGGGCCTTCGAGCGCGGTTTCACCCGGGTGGATCACGCCTTCGAGCACGATCTCGGCCGAAGAAGGCACCTGCAGGTCGCTGCCGAGGCATTTCACCACTTCGGTCTTGGCGCCGCGCAACAGTCCGGCGAACTGGTATTCGGACAGCGAGTCCGGCACCGGGGTGACCGCGCCGAGTATCGTCGCCGGGTCGGCGCCCAGCGCCACCGCCACCGGAAAGGATTCGCCCGGATGTGCCAGCTGATGCTCGCGGAAATCGAGGGCGCCGCCGCGATGCGCCAGCCAGCGCATGATCAGCTTGTTCGGTGCGATCACCTGCTGGCGATAAATGCCGAGATTCTGCCGTTTCTTGTGCGGGCCTTTGGTGACGGTCAGCCCCCAGGTGACAAGCGGTGCCACGTCGCCCGGCCAGCAGTGCTGCACCGGCAGACGCGAGATATCAACGTCCGCGCCTTCCCACACGATTTCCTGGCACGGCGCGCTGCGTACTTCCTTCGGTGCCATGTTGAGCACCTGTTTCATCACCGGCCATTTTTCCCAGGCGTCACGCAGACCTTTGGGTGGCTCGGGTTCTTTCAGGAACGCCAGCAAATGCCCGACTTCGCGCAGCCGTGACGGATCGTCCTCACCCATCCCCAGTGCCACCCGTTTAACAGTACCGAACAGATTGGCCAGCACGGGCACGGTGTGCCCTTTCGGCTTTTCGAACAGCAGTGCCGGGCCGCCTGCACGCAGCACGCGGTCGGCAATCTCGGTCATTTCCAGTTTGGGATCGACTTCGATGGCGATGCGTTTGAGCTCGCCCATTTGTTCGAGTTGTGCGATGAAGTCGCGCAGGTCGTGATAGATCATGAGTCGTCGATCAGGGGGAGGTTTGGCCGTGTGGTGCGGCGGGCTGCTCTTAGTTGATGAATTCAAACAGCGTGACGACCTTGGTCACGCCTGCCGTGGTGCGCGCAACCTCGATCGCTGATTTGGCTTCGGCCTGGGTAACCAGCCCCATCAGGTAGACCACAGCGGCCTCGGTCACCACCTTGACCTTGGTGCCGGGGACAGAGTCGTCACGCAGCAGGCGGGTCTTGACCTTGCTGGTAATGGCTGCGTCGTTGGCATCCGATGTCAGCGAGGTCACCCCGGCAACGCTGAGTTCGTTGAATACCGTGCGCACATCGGGAATTCCCTTGATGACGTCGGTGGCGCGGTTGCGCGTGGCTTCATCCGGAACCTGGCCGGTGAGCAGCACCTGCCGGTTGTAACTGGTGGCGGAAATACTGTCGGCCTTTTGCGGGAACGCTTCGCCGAGGCGGGTTAATGCGCGCAGTTCAATTTCCTGGTCGCCTACAAAGACACCGGCTGTGCGGCGGTCAAGCGCAACGGCGGTACCGGCCGCAGCCCCTCCCACGACCGCCGTGGCACAGCCCTGCAATTGCGACAGCGCCATTCCGATCAGCGCGATTGGGATCAATTTGTTCATTCTTCGGCTCCTAATAAAATGCTGTCCACGGCATCGCACAGGCAATGTATGGTCAGCAGATGCACTTCCTGAATGCGCGCGGTGGATTCCGCGGGCACGCAAAGAAAGACGTCACCATCCTGCAATTGTTCCGCCAATGCGCCGCCGCGGCGTCCGGTGAGGGCAATAATATCGATATTGCGCGCATGGGCCGCGGCGACGGCCTGCAATACGCTGGGCGAATCACCACTGGTGGAAATGGCCAGCAGAATGTCGCCGGGCTGGCCCAGGGCCTTCACTTGCCGGGCAAACACCTGATCGTACGCGTAATCATTGGCGATCGAGGTCAGGGTAGAAGGATCGGTCGTGAGCGCGATTGCCGCAAGTCCGGGGCGTTCCTGCTCAAAGCGGTTGATCATCGTGGAGGCGAAATTCTGGGCATCCGCGGCTGAGCCGCCGTTGCCGCAGGCCAGTATCTTTCCCCCTTGTGTCAGGCTGTGCACCATCAGGCGCGCGGCCTGTTCGATATGCGGCGCCAGTGTGCCGGCTGCATCCAGCTTGGTCTGCGCCGAGGCCTGAAAATGGCCCAGAATTCTGTCGTGTAAAGGCATGGTTCGCTTGACTGTTTCGAGGGTTCGCGTGATGGGCGCGCAGTATGGATTGTGTAAGGGGCAGGGTCGACTGGTCCGGATTATCCCATATCGTCAAAGGCGTTCCTGATCCAGTCAGGCGGCGCATCGCCACTGAAAGCGATCACGTCAAAGCGGCAGGGGGGCAGCGTGTTGAGAGCGGTCAGATACTGTCGGGCGGCAGCGAGCAATTTCTTTTGCTTGGCGGGTGTCACGCTGGCTGCCGCACCGCCAAAGTCGCTTCGGCTGCGCAGGCGGACCTCGATGAACACCAGCGTTGCGCCATCCTGCATGATGAGGTCGATCTCGCCGAACCGGCAGCGCCAGTTGCGTGCAACCGGTTTCAGACCACGGGATTTCAGGAACGCTTCGGCACGCGATTCAGCGGTTTGTCCGAGCAGGGTTTTCAACATCTGCGACAATGTGAGGCATGAGTGATAGTCAGCATCATACCCCCCTGTTTCCCGCGCTCTATGTCGTTGCCACGCCGATCGGCAACCTCGGTGACATCACGATGCGGGCACTCGATATATTGCAGCGCGTGGATCGCGTGGCCGCGGAAGACACCCGTGTATCCGGACAGTTGCTTACGCACTTCAATATCTCCAAGCCGATGGTGTCGATACGCGAGCATAACGAACGCGAAGCCGCCGACAAGGTGATTGCCTGGATCGCCGCGGGTGATGCGGTGGCCTACATGTCGGATGCAGGCACCCCGGCAGTATCCGATCCCGGGGCGCGGCTGGTGGCGGCAGTACGTGCGGCAGGGATGAGGGTGGTGCCCATCCCCGGTGTCTCTGCGGTAACCACCGCGCTGTCGGCCGCCGGGGTCGAGTCGGGAACCTGGCTGTTCCATGGTTTTCTGCCGCCTAAATCCGGTGCCCGCAAGGCGCAGTTGCAGGCACTCGCGGTGCTGCCCAGTGCGCTGGTGTTCTATGAGGCGCCACACCGCATCGAGGAAACGCTGGCCGACATGGCGGCCGTGCTGGACAGTGAGCGTGCAGTGACGCTGGCGCGCGAACTCACCAAGCGCTTCGAGACCATCGTCACCCTGCCGCTGCGTGATGCACCGGCCTGGCTGGCAGCCGACCCCAACAATGTGCGTGGCGAATTCGTCGTCATCATCCATCCACCCGCTGCGGAAGCGGCGATAGTGGATGCCGAGGCGATGCGCGTGCTGGATGTGCTGCTGGGCGAACTGCCCCCCACGCTGGCATCCAAACTCGCATCGAAGATCACCGGACGCAGCAAGGCCGAACTCTATAAAATGAGCCTGGCTCTCAAGCCGCAGGATCAGGAAAACCTGGATCAGGAAGACGCATGACCGACACCCTCACCCTCACTCGCCCCGACGACTGGCACATTCATTTTCGCGATGGTGCCGCCATGCAAAGCGTGCTGCCCGACACCGCACGCGTGTTCGGCCGCGCCATCGCGATGCCCAACCTCAGGCCGCCGGTCGTGACCGTGGCCGATGCGGCCGCCTACCGTGACCGCTTGCTGGCCGCGGCGGCGGGCACCGCATTCGAGCCATTGATGACGCTTTATCTCACCGACAATACGCCGCCCGAGGAAATTCGCCGGGCGCGCGAAAGCGGCTGGGTGCATGCGGTGAAATATTACCCGGCAGGCGCCACCACCAATTCCGATTCGGGTGTCACTGATCTGGCCAAAGCCTATCCGGCAATTGCGGCGCTGGAAGAAGCTGGAATGCCCTTGCTGCTGCATGGCGAGGTGGTCGATACCGATATTGATGTGTTCGATCGGGAAGCGGTGTTTATCGAGCGCCATCTAACCCGGCTGCTGCGCGACTTTCCCGGCCTGAAAATCGTGCTGGAACATATCACCACACGCCAGGCGGCCGAGTTCGTGGCGGCTGCACCAGCCAATGTGGCTGCAACGATTACCGTGCATCACCTGCTATACAACCGCAACGCCATGTTCCGTGGCGGCATTCGCCCGCATCTGTATTGCCTTCCCATTCTGAAGCGCGAGCCGCATCGCCTGGCACTGGTAGCCGCCGCCACGTCCGGCAGCCCCAAGTTTTTTCTCGGCACCGACTCCGCGCCGCATGCGGTGGGCGCCAAGGAAAGCTCTTGTGGCTGCGCCGGCATCTATTCCGCCCATGCCGCGATCGAACTGTACGCTGAAGTGTTTGGCGATGCGGGCGCGCTGGACAAGCTCGAAGGCTTCGCCAGTTTTCATGGCGCGGATTTTTACGGGCTGCCGCGCAATGCCGACACCATCACGCTCAGGCGCGAAAGCTGGAATGTGCCAGCCAGTCTGGCGCTGGGATCGGACACGCTGGTGCCGTTGCGTGCAGGTGAGGCCGTTCGCTGGCGCATCGTTGCTTGAATGAGGCAGGGCATAAAAAAACCGGACCTGCGTCCGGTTGAGTGAGGAGCCCTTGGATTTAAGGGGGACGGGAACGATCGGGTTCACGTCGGAAACGTATTCCGGCTTGGCCGGTGGAGACCCATGTTCGAGGTGGTTTTGCGGCCTTTGTCTCGAGACGGGTTTGCTGCCAAACCATTGCGACTCAATTGTCTATGTCTAGCAAATTAATAGGCCCAGTCAAGTTAAGGCTTTATAATTTTTACGGGAAAGTGGGCCAGACAACCGCTGCCGCGCAAGCGGGAGAGGAAAGTCCGGGCTCCATAGAGCAGGATGCTGGCTAACGGCCAGACGCCGTGAGGCGAGGAATAGGGCCACAGAGACGAGCGTATTAAGTTACGGTGAAACGCGGTAACCTCCATCCGGAGCAACACCAAATAGGCAGGCGATGAAGCGGCTCGCTGAGTCTGCGGGTAGGTGGCTGGAGCGGGTCAGCAATGACCCGCCTAGAGGAATGGTTGTCCACGACAGAACCCGGCTTATCGGCCCGCTTTCCCACTTCTTTTTTAATTCAATGACTTAGGGTTTTTTCCTAGAATTTCAAACAAAAACACCCCCTAAGCACCGGTTTTTCCAGAAACTTATCCACAACCCCAAACCACCCCTAAGTCATTGAGGCATAGGGGTTTTTTTGTGTCTTTTATCTTGACCCCCCCAAAACTATCCCCTATAGTGGGTGCAAGTGGTGAATGGTGGGGGGATGTGGGTGATAACCCTGTTCAGCCACCTCTAATTTCAATAATGGGGGATGCATGTTTCGGGGTGTTGCAACGGTCAGTTTGGATAGCAAGAACCGGCTTGTCGTGCCGGCACGCTACCGCGACGCCCTTCTGGTGAATGGCGGCGGACGCGTGGTCGTCACGGCTGACCCAAGCCAATGCCTGCTGCTATACCCCTTGCCCGAGTGGGAACCGATCGAGAAAAAGCTCAACGGCCTGTCCGACTTCAACCCCCGTACCCGTAGTCTCAAACAATTGCTCGTTGGCTACGCGCACGACATGGATATGGACAGCGCCGGTCGCGTGCTGCTGCCGCCGATGCTGCGCAAGTTTGCCGAGCTGGATAAAAACGTGGTGATGGTCGGCCAGGGCAGCAAGGTGGAATTGTGGAACGAGGCGCGCTGGGAAGCGCAGGTATCGCAGGCGCTGACGTTCAGTGATGACGAACTGCCACCCGAGCTGGAAGGCTTTACGTTGTGATGGATGCCGCCCATGTGCCGGTGCTGGCACAGGAGGCGGTGGCGGCACTGGCGATCAGGTCCGACGGCGTCTATGTAGACGCCACTTTTGGCCGCGGCGGGCATAGCCGGCTGATTCTGGGCCGGCTGGGCGCGCAGGGCCGCCTGGTTGCGCTGGACCGCGACCCCGACGCCATCCGTGCAGGCGAGGCGCTGCAGGATAAGCGTCTGACGCTGGTGCGCAGTGCGTTTTCGCGTTTGGGTGGGGTGCTGGGTGAGTTGGGCGTGACGCAGGTGGATGGGATTTTGCTGGATATCGGGGTGTCGTCGCCACAGCTGGATGACGCAACGCGCGGTTTCAGCTTTCGATTCGATGCGCCGCTCGATATGCGTATGGATCCGGAGAGCGGCATGTCGGCGGCAGACTGGCTGGCGTCGGCAGCAGAGGGGGAGATCAGTGAAGTCATCCGCACCTATGGGGAAGAGCGGTTTGCTAAATCGATTGCGCGCGCGATTGTTGCGGCACGCGAAAAAGAAGCAATCCGCAGCACCGGTCAGCTGGCGAACCTCATCGCCGCAGCGGTCAAGCGGCGCGAGCCGGGTCAGCATCCGGCGACACGCAGCTTCCAGGCTATACGGATTTATCTCAACCGCGAACTGGAAGAATTGAGCGACGTGCTGCCGCAATGCGTAAATGCACTCCGGCCTGGCGGGCGACTCGCGGTCATCAGCTTTCATTCTCTGGAAGACCGGATCGTCAAACGCTTCATGCGTGACGAGGCCATGGGCGAACAGGCGCCTGCGCGCTTGCCGATTCGCGCCGACATGCTGAAGCCGGGTCGCCTGAAACTGATTGGACGTGCCCAGCATGCGAGTGACGCCGAGGTGGCGGACAACCCGCGTGCCCGGAGTGCGGTATTGCGGGTGGCCGAACGCGCAGGTGGGTTGCAGTGAGCCGTCTCAATATTGTGTTGGCAATGGTGCTGGTGCTGTGTGCGTTGGCTGTGATTCAGTCACAGCATCGCTCACGCATCTATTTTGTGGAATTGGAACGCTTGAAAAAAGAGGCGCGTGCGCTCGATGAGCAGTGGGGCCAGCTGCAACTGGAAGAAAGCACCTGGTCCAACCCGGCGCGCGTGGATACGCTTGCGCGTTCGCAACTTGGCCTGATGCCACCGCCGCAGGAGCGTATCCGGGTGGAAACCGCACGACTCGAAACACGGATGGCCGTACCGTGAATTACCATTCCCGCAAACTGCTCAAGCTGAATTTGGCACCCTGGCGCATGGCCGCTGTGGGTGGCTTGTTGCTTTCCGGGTTTGTGCTGGTTGCCGGGCGTGCCTTTTATCTGCAGGGACTGAACACCGATTATCTGCAAGGCAAGGGCGATGCGGTGGCCAATCGCTATCTTTCCCTGCCGGCGCATCGTGGTCAGGTATCTGACCGTCACGGCCAGTTGCTGGCTATCAGCACACCGGTTGAGTCCTTGTGGGCGCGCCCGACCGAACTCAAGTTGTCGCCTGTCCAGCAGGGGCAACTGGCCAGGGCGCTGGATATGTCACCCAAAGTCCTGGCGAAAAAGCTGGAGCGCAAAACGCGTGGCGAGTTCAGCCTGCAACGCCCGGTGACGCCTGAGCAGGCAGTCAAGATTGCCGCCATGGGCGTGCCCGGACTGCACTTGCGGCGGGAATTCCGGCGCTATTACCCGGCTGGTGATGTGGCGGCGCATGTGGTGGGCTTCACCAATGTGGACGACCAGGGCCAGGAAGGTGTCGAACGCGCGTATCAGGATTGGCTGGCCGGTCGCGAAGGCGAACGCCAGATCATGCGTGACCGTCGCGGCAACACCATCCGCGATCTGGTGCCGATCAAGACCGCGCAAATGGGCGGCAATCTGGCGCTGGCGCTGGACCTCAAGATCCAATATCTGGCGCATCGGGAACTGGCTGCTGCGATTGCCACGCATAAGGCCAAAGGCGGCAGTGTGGTCGTACTCGACGCCAAGACCGGCGAGATTCTGGCGCTGGCGAATCAGCCTAATTTCAATCCCAATAACCGCCGCAATTATCAGCCGGGCCCGATGCGCAACCGCGCAGTGATCGACACCTTCGAGCCGGGATCGACCATCAAGCCATTTGTGGCGGCGGCGGTACTGGAGCGTGGCCTGTTTCACCCTGACAGCGTGATCGATACGCCGCAGACCTGGCTGGTTGGAACCAAGCGGGTGCGTGACGAGCATCCGCATCCGCAAATGACGGTCAGCGAAATCATCCAGAAATCGAGCAACGTCGGCGCTGTCAAAATGGCCATGACGCTGACGCCGCAGCAATTCTGGGAAGTATTGAACCGCGCCGGCTTTGGCCAGAAGCCTGGATCGGGCTTCCCGGGTGAAACGTCCGGGCGCCTGCGCGATGCCGACAGCTGGAAGCCGGTTGAGCAGGCCACGATGGCGTATGGCTATGGATTGTCGGTCAGTCTGTTGCAGTTGTCCCGCGCGTACATGGCGTTTGCCAACGACGGTGAAGTGATGCCGCTGTCCTTCCTCAAGCGTGAGCCGCAGGAAATGGTGGGCGAGCGGGTGTTTTCACCGAGCGTGGCGCGCGAAGTGCGCGCCATGATGGAAACGGTCACCCAGGAAGGCGGCACCGGAACGCGCACCCGCGTGCCGGGGTATCGCGTGGCAGGCAAGACCGGCACCGCCCATAAAGTAGTCAATGGCCGTTATGCACCGGATCGCTATCTGGCTTCATTTATCGGCATGGCGCCCGCATCGAATCCACGCCTCATTATTGGTGTGGCGATCGACGAGCCGTCTGGCAGCGTGTATTACGGCGGCAGCGTGGCCGGTCCGGTGTTTGCGCAGGTCATGGCAGGTAGCTTGCGGCAGCTGGCCTTGCCACCGGACGCGCCTGAAACCGCGACGCACGTGACCCAGGGCACGCCGCCTTTGGTCGTCCGTGCAGGGGGGGGTGCATGATGGTGCAACCGGTCATTCGGTCGAGTGCTGATCCCCACGTTTTGCAGGCACAGCAGGAATCCGTGCCACACTTGCTGGAGCGGCTCGGAATCAAGGTTGGCGAACTCACCAGCGACAGCCGCAAAGCGGCAGCGGGTAGCGTGTTTGCCGCCTACCCGGGCGAGTCGCGCGATGGCCGTGATTTTATTGCGCAGGCCGTCGCGCAACATGCGGATGGCGTGCTGTGGGAAGCCGATCACTATCAGTGGGATCCGGCGCTGGCCGTTCCCAACGCGGGCGTGATCGGGCTTAAAAACCGTATCGGTGAAATTGCCGCGCACGTGTATGGCGAGCCTTCGCGCGCGCTGCACATGATCGGGATTACCGGTACCAACGGCAAAACTTCGGTGGCGCACTGGCTGGCGCAAGCCTTCACACAACTGGGGCAGAAAGCCGCCATCATCGGCACTACCGGCAATGGCTTTCCCGATGCACTGGTTCCTTCGCTGAACACGACGCCGGATGCCATTGAATTGCAGCAGCGCCTTGCGAGCTATCGACGGCAGGGTGCGGCCGTATGTGCGATGGAAGTGTCATCGCATGGCCTGGTTCAGGAGCGGGTCAACGGCACTTCATTCAATGTTGCGGTGCTGACCAACCTGTCGCGCGATCACCTTGATTATCACGGCGACATGGACAGTTATGCCCGGGCCAAGGCGCGGCTGTTCAGCTGGCCAGGGCTGGAGTGGCTGGTGCTGAATGTGGATGACCCGTTTGGCCAGCAACTGGAACAGACGCACGACGCCTCACGTGTTGCGGGCTATGGCTTCAAGCGGGGCGCGGTGGTGAGTGAAAAACTCATCCTGTCGCAAGCGGGCTTGCATCTGAAGGTGCGCACGGACTGGGGAAATACCGAGATCGATGCGCCGCTCCTGGGACGCTTCAATGCCGCCAATCTGCTGGCCGTGCTCACCACCCTGCTGGTGTCCGGAGTGAAGCTGGACGATGCCTGCCAGGCGCTCAAACATATCAGTCCACCGCCGGGGCGGATGCAGACTTTGGGTGGCGACGCGCACCCGTTGGTGGTGGTGGATTATGCCCACACCCCCGATGCACTGGAAAAGGTGCTCGCTACCCTGCGCGAAATCGTCAGCGGCGGTCGTCTGGTCTGCATCTTTGGCTGCGGCGGCAACCGCGACAAGGGCAAGCGTCCGCTGATGGGGCAGGCTGCCGTTCAGGGCGCGGACGAAGTCTGGGTCACCAGCGACAATCCGCGCAACGAGGATCCGCGTCACATCATCGACGACATCCTGGCGGGAACCGGCGGCGGCAAGCCGGATCATCCGCTGCACATCGAGGCAGATCGCGCGCGTGCCATCTTCGAAGCGATTGGCGGCGCCCAGCCGGGTGATGTGGTTCTGATCGCGGGCAAGGGTCATGAGGATTACCAGGAAATTGCCGGAGAGCGTCTGCCTTTTTCCGATGTGGATGTTGCGCACAAGGCGCTGGAGGCGTGGACATGATGCGCCTTGCCGAAGCGGCAGCCATGCTGGACGTCCCCTGCAATGGCACGGATGCCGAGGTGCTGCGTGTCTCAACCGATAGTCGCAGCATCCAGCCGGGCGACCTGTTTATTGCGCTGCGCGGTGAAAAATTCGATGGCGGCAACTATGCGGCGCAGGCCTTGAAGCAGGGTGCGGTCGGTGTCGTGCTTGATCATACCCAGGCGCCTGACATTGCCACCGCCATCCGCGTTGACGATACCCGCCTCGCACTCGGCAAGCTGGCTGCCGCCTGGCGGAACCGTTTCGGTCTGCCGGTGGTGGCGATTACCGGCAGCAATGGCAAAACCACAGTGAAGGAAATGCTGGCGGCTATCCTGCGGGAAGAAGCGGGGTCCGAGTCGGCAGTGCTCAACACCGAAGGCAATCTCAACAATGATATCGGCCTGCCGCTGATGCTGCTGCGCCTGCGTGAAGCGCACCGGTATGCCGTGCTGGAAATGGGCATGAACCACGCGGGCGAGATCGCCACCCTGACGCGGCTGGCACGTCCGGATGTGGCCGTGATCAACAATGCGCTGACCGCGCATATCGGATTCCTGGGATCGGTTGAAAACATTGCGCGCGCCAAGGGTGAAATTTTCAATGGCCTGCCGGACACGGGCATCGCCGTATTCAATGCCGACGATGCGCATGCCTGGCTGTGGCGCGAGGCCAATGTCCAGCACCGCGTGATCGACTTTGGATTGACGCAGACGGCAACGGTTCGCGGGCGCTATCAGCCGACCGATTTTGGCGCGGCACTTTCCCTGATGTTGCCCGATGCCACCCTTGAAATCGAACTGCAGGTACCGGGCGCGCATAACGTGATGAATGCGCTCGCTGCGGCTGCCGCCGCATTCGCACTCGGCGTCAGCCATCGCAGCATGGTGGCGGGCCTGTCCGCTTTCACCGGGATCAAGGGTCGCCTGCAAAAGAAGCCGGCCCTGCATGGCAGCACCTTCATCGACGACACCTACAACGCCAATCCCGACTCGGTAAAAGCAGCGTTGGCGGTGCTGGCGCAGCAGCCGGGCAAGAAAATTCTGGTGCTGGGCGACATGGGCGAACTGGGGGCAGATGCCGCAGCCATGCATGCGCAAACCGGGCTGGCTGCGCGTGCCGCAGGAGTAAACAAGCTCCTGGCACTGGGCGAGCTGACACAGGAAACCGTCGGCGCTTTCGGTGCCGGTGCCATGCATTTCGAACGCATCCAGGAACTGCTTGCCGAACTTGAAAATGAACTGACACCCGATACCACCGTGCTGGTGAAGGGTTCGCGTTTCATGCAGATGGAACGCGTGGTGCAAAGTTTTATAGATGCTCCCATCGGCCAAACGGCCGGGGCTCAAGGACACTGACATGCTGCTTTGGCTATTTCAACAACTCGGCCAGGACATTCG
>JANJUT010000036.1 GCA_024710445.1 Thiobacillus sp. | reverse complement strand
GCGCATCGGCCACGCCAAGCTCGATGCGCTCGTCGGCCTGTGCGAAGCGGCGAGCTGCCGCCGCGTCGCGCTGCTGAGCTACTTCGGCGAAACCAGCCAGCCCTGCGGCAACTGCGATGTCTGCCTCAATCCGCCCACCCTGTGGGATGGTACCGAGGCCGCGCCAAAGCTGCTCTCCACGGTCTACCGCACCGGCCAGCGCTTCGGCGCCGGCCACGTGCTCGACGTTTTGCTCGGCAAGCGAACCGAGAAGGTCGAGAAATTTGGCCACGCCGACCTGAGCGTATTCGGCATCGGCGCCAGCCAGAGCGACAAGGTCTGGCGCGCGGTGTTGCGGCAACTGGTTGTGCGCGGCCTGATGGAAGTCGATCACACCGCCTACGGCGCATTGAAACTCACCGCTGCGGCCCGGCCCGTGCTCAAAGGTGAGGAAACCGTGATGCTGCGCGCCATCGAAGTGCGTGCCAAGTCACGCAAATCACGGCTGGCCCCCAGCAGCGGGCAGGGCGTCCACGACGACGAGGATCCGATGTTCCTCTCCTTGCGCACCTGGCGCCGCGAAACCGCCAACGAAAAAGGCGTACCCGCCTACGTCATCCTGCACGACGCCACCCTGCGCGAGATCGCCGCTCGCCGACCCGCCACGCTGGCTGAGCTGGGCGAGATATCCGGGTTGGGGACGAAGAAGCTGGAAGCGTATGGCGAGGCGGTGCTGGACGTCGTGGCCGAGGGGTAAGTTATGGTTGACACCCGTTTATTAGTGGTTACACTGGTAATACCATGCGAATCGTTCTAGATACCTCGGTTTTGGTGGCAGCTTCCCGCTCGCGCAATGGTGCAAGCTTCAGGGTCGTGTCGATGTTGCCCTCGCCGGAGTTTGAGATCGCGCTCACCATTGCGGTCTACACGGAATGGCAGGCTGTCCTGACGCGGCCGGAGCACCTGCCGTCTGGCGTGACAGCCGACATGGCGCTCGGGTTCGTGCGCTATCTGTCATCCATCGCGCATCTGCAGGACGTGCATTTCCTATGGAGGCCGTTCTTGCGCGACCCGGACGACGACATGGTGCTGGAATGCGCCGTCGCATCGGGCAGCGAGTTCATCGTGACGCACAACGTCAGGGACTTTCGCCGCGTCGAGGAACTGAACGTGCGGGCCATCACACCTGCCGACTTTTTGAATCGTTTGAGGAGCTCAACATGACCGCACTGACTGTTCGTTTGCCGAACTCCGTTCATCAAAAGATCAAGGAACTGGCCGAGCGTGATGCCATCTCCGTCAACCAGTTCATCGCCAGCGCTGCCGCCGAGAAAATGGCTTCGGTGATGACACTCGACTATCTCAAATCTGAAGCAGCCAAGGGCAAACGCAGCGACTTCGAGCATTACCTGAGCGCGGTGCCGGATCTACCCGCACAGCAGGGGGACGAAGATTCTTAATTAAATTGAGGGAAGCTGAAGGATCGGCCGGTAGGCTATCCACTGGCTTTGACGAACCCCAAGCCAGCGCTTAAAGTTAACCAACAGATTAATTAATCAACTGGCAAGTTAACCGATAGGTAGATAACGTGAGCCCTGCAGCAGATCCCGTGAGCCTGGCCTTTGCCGCCTTGTCCGATCCCACGCGGCGGGCGATGCTCGCGCGCCTGCTGCAAGGGGAAGCCACGGTCAATGAACTTGCCGCACCGTTCAGGATGAGCCTGCCGGCCATCTCGAAACACATCAAAGTGCTGGAAAAAGCCGGCTTGCTGACCAAAAGCCGCCAGGCCCAGCTGCGCCCCTGCAGGATCAATGGCGAGCAATTCAGGCAAGCGATGGATTGGATCGAGCAGTACCGACCGTTGTGGGAAGGGCGCCTCGACCAACCGGATGCCACGCGGCAGGAACGGCATGCCGCTCAATCGGCGGCGAAGCCGGCACAGGACATGGCCTCCAATCCAGACGCAATCAAGCCACGCTCAAGCAAACCAAGCTCAAGCAAACCACGCTCAATCAAACCAGGCGATACGCCGGACAAGGCAAAACCAAGTGCTGAAAAGCAGGGCCGATCCCCGTCGGTTTCAGGTCCTGAAAAACCCAGGCGCACCGCACGAAAGCCATCCTCAGCCAGGGACAAGACAGATGACAACGCACCTCAACAGCAAACTGGATTTGACTTTTGAGCGCATCATCGACGTGCCGCCCCACCTGGTCTGGCGGGCCTGGACCGAGTCCGAACTGCTCAGGCAATGGTTCGAGAGGGGAAACATCTACTTATCGCTGTTGAGCAGGCAGCCATCCGATCGGCCACCCGGCAGTTCATTCTTGAAAATGTAGAAAAAATCACTCAAGAAAATTAATGCAAGGGCCCGCCATAAAGCACTTTGCCCCTTGATTTTTAATTGCGCGGCGTTGACCTATGATTCCAGTGGTTTATAGGAAGAAAAGCGATGGCGTCGACCAAAGAATACGATCAAGCTGCTAGCGAAATACGCCGATTGGATGCCTTGCGGGCGGATGGTGTATTGGATACCAGAGAACTCATTCGATGCGCCACGCTTGCGGCCTCCAGTCACAACACCCAGCCATGGACGTTCTGCGTCAGGCAAGACGCCATTACAATCCTGCCCGACTTTACGCGGCGTTGTCCGGCAGTCGATCCAGACGACAGCCACCTCTTCAAGAGCTTGGGCTGCGCAGCCGAGAATGTCGTTCATGCTGCTGCGGCGCAGGGCTTCTCGGCTGATGTCCGATTCAACCCCGACGAAGAGAGCGTTGTCGTTGTTCTGAGCCGAAGGCCCTCGGCTGGCGCCACCGATTTATATCGGGCCATAACCCGACGCCAATGCGTAAAGACGGCCTATGACGGCACGCCGATTGGGCAGCCGGAGCTCGAGAAGCTGGAGAAAGCAGGTGAAGGGCGGAATGTCCGTCCCATCATGTTGTTGTCGGAGGCACAAAAGGCCACGGTGATTGACTACGTCACCCGTGGAAATGTCACGCAATTGACGGATCGAGCATTTCGAGATGAACTCGTTTCCTGGATTCGCTTCAATCCTGGTGCGGCCCTCCGCACAGGCGACGGTCTGTCCGGGCGTACCAGTGGCCAGCCGGCATTACCAACTTGGATCGCGAAATGGATTATTGGGTGGGTGCTTACGCCCAAAGGGCAAGCCGATACCGATGCCAAAAACATCAGGAGTTCAGCCGGTGTGGTGGTTTTCGTGTCAAGCCAGAACGATAAGGCCGCGTGGGTCGAAGTGGGACGTGCATATGAACGCTTCGCCCTGCAAGCAACCGCGCTTGATATCCGCACTGCTTTCATCAATCAGCCTGTCGAGGTGCGTCCGCTACGACCGCAATTCGAGTCGTGGCTGAAGCTCAACGGGGAACATGCACAGTTGATGGTGCGTTTTGGCCACGGCGCCACAGCACCGTTCAGCCTGCGTCGCCCAATTGACGACGTGATTGTTCCCGCCGCGCCCATTATTTAAGCGGACGCGTTGGCGTGCGCTGCTGAGTTAGGGCTGGATACCCCATTTTATTTGTTAGCTACTTGCTAGCTACTGGCCAGCGTTTCAAACTTGAACCCGCGTCATGCCCAACAATATGGAACGACCGATGAACCGTTGTCTGGTGACCTGCTGGCGATGCGATTCAATGGCCGTTTTCGCGTTCGCAATGATCGTGTTTCTGTACCTTGAAGAGCCTGTGTATGCATCTGGACTTACCCAGCACAAACGGGAGGCATTGCATTGATGAGTTGGCCTAGAGCATTGGCAATATGGTTTCTGATTGTGATTGCCGAATCAATCCACGGCGTCTTTCGACAGCGTTTCATCACACCGTTGATTGGCGATATGCCCGCGCGGCAAGTTGGTGTCCTGATCGGATCAATAATCATCTTCGCCATCACCTGGATGAGCATACGCTGGATCAATGCCAGCTCATTTTCGGAGCAGTTCCGGGTGGGTTTGCTGTGGGTGGTGCTGATCGCCATTTTTGAGTTTGGCCTGGGCACAGCGCTCGGCTATTCGCTGGAGCGCATGCTGTCTGACTACAACATGGCAGAGGGTGGGTTTATGAGCCTTGGCCTGCTATTCATGCTCTTCGCGCCCGCATTGGCCGCCAGGGCGCGTGGCTGCGACCAGAATTTCAGCAACTCAAACATTAAGTAAAGTTACTTTACTCATGACATTCCCACCAGTTGCGGACAGACGTCAGATTGCATTGATCTCGCTGGCCCCATTTCTGCTGATGACTTTCGGGCTGGCGTGGGGCATCCTGGCGCTGTTCATTCTTCTTCCGGACAGGATGAACGCCATATTTGGCGAATTGACGGGCGATCATCCTCTCTTCTATCTGGCGGTGTACGCACCAGCAATCGCAGCGTTCATCGTCGTCATCCACAACAGTGGCCTGCGGGGCATGCGGCGTTACCTTGCCCGCCTGTTTCTCTGGCGCTGCGCGCCCGCCTGGTATGCTTTTTTGATCGTTGGCATTCCGCTGCTTTTCTTTGGGGGCGCTGCGCTGAAAGGCAACTTTTTCGCGGAACCGTTTCCGTTTCTCTCAATTCAGTCACTCCTCATGGCAATGTTGCTTGCTGCCATCAAAGGACCGATCGAGGAGTTCGGCTGGCGGGGGATCGCGTTGCCTTTGCTGCAACGCAAGTTCGCACCCATTTGGGCCGCGCTGATACTCGGTGTCATTTGGGGGGTCTGGCACCTGCCTGCATTCATGTTGAGCGGCACCCAGCAAGGTGCCTGGTCATTCACTCCGTTCTTCGCCGGTACGATTGCAGTCAGCTTGATCGTGACTGCACTGTTCAATGCCTCTCGCGGCAGCATCCTGCTCCCTGCCTTGATGCATTTCCAGCTGATAAATCCGATCTGGCCCGACGCCCAGCCTTACGACACGTTGTTCTTCGTGGCGGCTGCGGTTCTGGTTGTCTGGTTCAACCGGGCAGCGATGCTGAGTAAAGAAGGGGCCTGCACGGAGGTTGTGCCTTTGGCCAACAGCAGCGGAATGCCGGATGCACGCAGCCATGGACTTTGAACAAGGCTGGGGCGTGGCGCTCGATCAACTGGTTGCCATGGTCAAGCGGGGTATTTGAAGATGAGAGCCTGCATGATCCGGATCCCCCAAGGAAAGAAACAATGACGCAGAGCGAAAACGAACGTGAAATGCTCCTTCAGTGCGACGAGCCATTTGCACGGGAACGTGAGCGCATTCATTTGCTGCTCATTGACGACGCCCTCCGTGGTCTGGCTGACATCGCAGCCGGACGGACCTTCGAGGCCGATGGTGCTATCAAGCGGCTGCAACAAGCGTGTGAAAAAAAACGGTGCCGGGGGCGGTGAAAGGGTGAGGTCACCATCCCGTTTGGATAGGTCAGCCCGACCCCGGCCATCAGGTTGCTTGACTTACTCCTGGATGTTGTCAAGAATGCCAACATGAAGGCCGAATTGCTCAAGCAGCATCGTCAGCGCCTGCCCAACGGTGGCTTGGTCGAGATGAAAATATGGAAGCTGCATTGCCCGGTGCCGCCCTGCGACCATGCCTTCAAGTATCGCCTGGTCTATATCCTGGATGGCAAACGCCTCGTCGGTTTTGACAATGAGCGCGGCAAGGGCGACCACAGGCATCTGGATGGAAAAGAATCTGCCTACCGTTTTGTTTCCATCGACCAGCTGCTGGATGATTTTCTGGCAGAAGTTGAAAGGAGAGTTGAATGAAAACCGCTGTCATCGAAATCAATCCCGACTGGAAAGCCGCGCTCAAGGCCGGTGCAAAAGGCATACGCCAGGCAGCCAAATCCGGGCGCGTCCAGCAGTTCACCTTCAGCTACGCCAGCCCAGAATTGTTGTTCTCCGAAATCAGCCCCAAGCGCTGGGGCGTACTGGAAGCCATGAGCGGCGCCGGCGAAATGAGCCTGCGCGAACTGGCCCGCAGGCTGGAACGCGACGTCAAATCCGTCCACCGCGACGTGCATGCGCTGCTGGAAACCGGCCTGCTGGAAAAAACCGAGAGCGGAAAAATCGTGTGTCCGTTCGATAAGGTGCGGGTCGACTTTACACTGGCGCAGGCGGCTTAGGTCCTATCTATCCGAGACCAATAGGGTGTCTGGCCCTGTTTCTCGCTGCGGCGATGGACCGAGCCCGAGCTGATTAAGTAATAACTTTCTGATCAACCTCAGTTGTTGGGCAGTCAGAAAATTGTTGTTTGTCCGCTGTTATTCCTAAGCCGGCTTGAAAACCATCAGTGCATAAATACCCAGCATGGCAATAAAGGCAGGATAGCCAAGCCATTCCCAATATCGAGTGTATTGCCAGTAGCGCGGAGGGAGTGTCGCGCTACTGGCCTGTGCCGTTGCGGCCATTTTCGCCATTTTGATTTGCAGCCAGACAACCGGTAGCCAGCATGCGCCTGCCAGGGCATAGAGCACGAGTGTCCACAGTAACCAGCCCTGCGTTAACGGATAGCCTGCCATTGAGACCATGAGCAACCCTGTTAAGGGTTGAGTGATGACGGCGGGTGCCGTGAACCAATAGTCTGCCTTGACAACCAGCCGCGAGACAGCGGCAATTGCCTGTACGTTTTGCGTGCGGTGAATGAAGAACAAATAGAAAGCGCTCCCAAAGCCTGTGCCGACCAGCAAAACGCTGGACAGGATATGGACCCATTTCAACAGCAGGTAGGCTGTCATGATGGTTTTCCCTCATATTTATGAAGCAGGCCGAGCAAAACGAGAATGGGCAGATTCTTGAGTACAGGCCCGAATGGGTGCAGCCAGAACTCGGGTAAGCCAATGGAAATGACCAAGGTGTAGACGACGATGAGCGCTGCCTGAAACTGCCATAAGGCTTTTCGGGGAGCGAACAGCGTGAGTAGCCCCAGGGCCACGTCCATCGAGGCGGCGAGATACAGGGCGAAGAGTGCGGCGTCACCCTGCAGGCCGACGCGCTCAAGCAACAACAAGCTACCGGCTTGCGGGTAGATGCCAAGTGACAAGGCGCCCGTAGCCAGCCAAACCACGGCAAGCGACAAACGGGCTGCGCGCTGATCTGTTTTACCCATTTGAATGCGCCAGCGATATGAATTGCCTGTAGCTCAGGGGCGGCCTGCCGAGTAAGGTTGCGAATCCTGAGCTGTCTGCGGTGTTGCCTGCGGAAAGCATGGATAAGGTGTCGCTGCATAGCGGGCTTGATGGAATGACATCGCCGATGCGTGCGGCCAACCGCATCAACCCAGCCGGCACGCTGAGATGAAGTGCAGGGGCGTGTTTATCCTGTTCGCGATAGCTATCCAGCATCCCTCGCATCGTTGTGGCACCGTCGCCCACGGCAGAGATAGTCTGGCTTTTTGCGTTGGGGTCGCCTAGCCAGCGCACCACTGCGTCGCAAATGTCGTTGATATGGACGGGTTGCAGGCGTTGTGGGCCGCCACCAGGTAAAACATGAATGGGCATGCGAGCCAGAAATCGGAACATCCGTGCACTTGCGCCGTCGTGTCCGTAGATCAGCGAGGGCCGAAGAATCAGTCTTTTGATCGAGCCGGGCAGGCTATCGAGTAGGGCTTCGGCAGAGAGGCGCGTATTGAAATAGGGCGTGTTGATGCCACGGTCTACCCCCAGTGCGGACAGCTGGATGATGCGCTCGACACCCGACCCGGCGCAGGCCGAGAAAAGCGCCTTGGGTGTGTCAGCATGCAGTTGGCTCATGGGGTGTTGAGGATGGTCACGCAACACGCCCACTGCATTGATCACAACCGAGATGCCGTCCAGCCTGGGCAGCCAGATGCTTTTTTGGGTATCGGTTCGATAATCCATTGCAATGTCATGTGGCTGGGTTGGATTGCGAACCCCCCTGCGGACCGTATGGCCAGCCTGGGAAAGCGCTTGTGACAAGTGCCGCCCAACGAACCCGTTTGCACCGCAAACAAGGATGTTCATGTTGGCCTCCCAGTTTGTGGGGCAACCGTTTTCCAGACATTGCGTGCCACAAACATCACAGTGACGAACAAGCCACTCAGGGTGAGTATCAGTGTGATCCGCACCACCTCGACCCAGTCCTGGGTGGTGGTGGCGTTGCCAAAGATCAGCACCAGCATGAGCGATCCGCTGTAGGCGAGGATGTCTGCGCTGCGCAGCCAAAACTCGGCACCCGCATTGGATTGGCACAACTCGCTAATCACCTGTCGGGTGGTGTGCCGAAGATAAAGCATGGCGATGCTGACGACTGTGATGCAGAGGCCCAGCGTGGCGAAGAATAGAGTGAGTTTCATGGTTGTCTCCCGAGAATTAGTTGATCGTGCATCGGTCATTGGCACAGGCGCGACTGCGTTGGTTTGCACGGTGTGCTGCCCGCTTGCTCCACAGGTTGAATAACTTGTGAAGGCCTATCGCGGAGAGGGCGTGTCGGTGTTTGACGACCCATGGGTAGGCGTGCTCGGCGAGCGGACGGGTGAGCGGGTGCCCCCATAGTTTCGCGATAGAAGCCATTCCGACTGCGCGATAAATCACCTCAAAAGCAGCCACGCCTTTGATCCATTGCCCATCGGCATATTGGGCGTGCAGGCAGTTCATCATGGCTTCGCGGGTAATGCCTTCTGCTTGAAATGGCGTGTCATCGAATGCTGGCGATGAACAGTCAATCAGTAGCAGTTGATTGTTGGTGTCATGCAGATTGATGTTCTGCATCTCGCTTTTGCACAAAATGCATGAGGCGTCGAAGTAGATCGTGAGAGGGAATTGGGTTTTCATGACTTTTCCTTTATTCAGTAATTTCAGTATCGACAGAAATAACAGGGTAAAAAAACTCACCCTCCGGTTTTTGGGAGCAGCAAATTTTGGATCTTTGCACCCAATTTCATGACTTTCATTAACGTAGCCGGCTCAAGCTTGAGCATTTGCTCGCCCCAGGTTGAGAGGGATTCCATCAAGGCCAGCGTCTCTTTGATGCGCTGCTGAGACACGGCGTCTTCCTTGGATAACTCGGCGCTGGCAAGGCAATCTTGCAGTACGTTGATGGTTGGGTCGAACTCACGTTCCTTGCGCTCGCGCACCACGGTTCTGAACAATTCCCATACGTCGCCAGACGTTGAAAAGTGGTCGCGGCGATCTCCCATCACGTGAACAACGTGGATAAGGTTCCAGTTCTGGAGCTCTTTAAGGCTGGTGCTCACGTTGGAGCGGGCGACTTCAAGCGTCTCGGCGATCTCATCGGCCGGCAAGGGTTTGCCAAACAGATAGAGCAGGGCGTGGATTTGGGACACCGTACGGTTGACCCCCCACTTGGACCCCATTTCACCCCAGTGAAGGATGAAGCGCTGAGCGACTGGATTAAGTTTCATGTGGTCAATGTAGATAATTCTGTTATTTCTGTCAAGACAGAAATAACAGAATTATTATTGATACACGAATGACTACAGTTGAATGAAATCGAGGCGGTGAAATGCTGGGTATAGGGGATGCGCATCTTTGGCCTAGAAAGACGCAGCCAATTTAGGCCTTCAGCGCATTTCCCGGCACTTCCCCCCGCCCTTAGCCAGTCCATCAACGGCGGCGGCTAGCGCGTAGCCGAGAAGCTCTAATCGATGCTCTTGATGGCGCCCATGAGCGCCAGGCCAGCCCGATCATTCCGTCCAGAGTCTGCTCGCCACCATCCCCTTTTCGAGGAGGCTGCCTTTCTTTGCTCGGTGGACGCGGTAGCGCTCCAGGTTCTCGCCCGACAGTTTCAGCTTGCCGCTGCGTTTGCCTTTTACGGTGCCTTCCACCATCAGGGTCTGGCCGTCGAATGCGGTTAGCGCGGTCATCGTTTCACCGTCGTCGAGCTTGATCAGCTGCACGCCCTTGCCGCCCGAGCCTTCCTTGACTTCTTCGATGGGGAATACCAGGGCCTTGCCGTTGCTTGCGGCAACCGCAACCCAGTCGCCCGTTGCCGGGACCGGGGGCAGGGGCGTCTGGCTGTCCTCGACCGTCATGAATGCCTTGCCAGCCCGTTGCCGGGACACCATGTCGGCACACTTGGCGATGAATCCGTAGCCCAGCGTGGTGGATACCAGCCAGCGGGATTCTGGCAGTGCCGAAAGGGCGTGAATCAGCTTCGCGCCCTTGGCCAGCTCAACGAGACTGGTGAACGGAACCCCATCGCCGCGACCGGAGGGCAGGTCGGCGATGCGCAGCGTATACGTGCGGCCGCTACTGTCCATGAGGATGAGCGGATTCACTGTGCGGGTTTCGATGACCGCCATTTCTCCATCGCCCGTCTTGTACTGGATGGCTGCCTGGTCGATGCCATGACCTTGCCGGGTGCGCAGCCAGCCATTCAGCGACACGATGACGGTCACCGGTTCGTCCACAATGGTCTCTTCGCTCGTGGTTGATGCCGTCACCGACTGCGCGGCCTCGATGCGGGTGCGGCGGTCATCGCCGTATTTCTTCATGTCGGCGCGGATCTCGTCGATGACGAGAGACGTCAGGGCATGATCATCGCCCAGGATGCGGTTGAGTTCGTCGCGTTCGCTCAGCAATTCCTTCAATTCCTTTTCGATCTTGATGGATTCGAGCCGGGCGAGCTGACGCAGGCGAATTTCCAGGATGTCGTCGGCCTGTATCTCGGTGAGGTCAAACGCGGCCATCAGGTCAGCCTTCGGATCATCCGATTCGCGAATGACCCGGATCACCTCGTCGATGTTCAGCAGGATGGTCAGTCGTCCTTCCAGGATGTGGACGCGCCGGTTTACTGCTTCGAGCCGATGCTGGCTGCGGCGGCGCACGGTGTCGACGCGGAAGCCCGCCCATTCGGCGATCAACGCCACCAGGCCCTTCTGGCCGGGACGACCATCGCGGCCGATCACCGTGAGGTTGACCGGCACATTGGTTTCCAGACTGGTCTGGGCCAGGAAGAAACGCATGAACGTTTCGGGGTCCTGGTTCCGCGAGCTGGGTTCCAGGACCAGGCGAACCGGATTTTTCTCGTCCGATTCGTCGCGTGTGCTGTCGAGCAGGGCGAGGATCGCCTGCTTGAGGTTCTTCTGGTCCGGCGACAGATCCTTCTTGCCGGTCTTGGGTTGCGGGTTGGCCAGCGCCTCGATCTGGGTCAGCACCTGGGCCGTGGACACGCCAGGCGGCAGTTCGGTGATCACGATGCGCCATTGGCCGCGGGCAAGCTGCTCCACCGTCCATTGCGCACGCACGCGCACACTGCCGCGACCCGATTCATAGACCGCACGAAGATCGGCGGCAGCGGTGATGATCTGCCCGCCGCCGGGAAAATCGGGGCCGGGCACATGAGACAGCATGCTGTCGAGGCTGATCGCGGGTTTCTTCAGAATGGCGATGGCCGCAGAACCGAGTTCGCGCAGGTTGTGGGAGGGAATCTCGGTGGCCATGCCGACGGCAATGCCGGACGCGCCGTTGGCCAGCAGCATGGGTAGCCGGGCCGGAAGCAGGGCGGGTTCCTGGAAGGCGCCGTCGTAGTTGGGGACGAAATCCACCGTCCCCATGTCGATTTCCGACAGGAGCAGTTCGGCGACGGGGGTGAGGCGGCTTTCCGTGTAGCGCATCGCTGCCGCGCCGTCGCCATCGCGCGACCCGAAGTTGCCCTGGCCGTCGATCAGCGGATAGCGCAGGGTGAAGCCCTGCGCCATGCGGACCATGGCGTCATAGACGGACTGGTCGCCGTGCGGATGGAGCTTGCCGATCACGTCGCCCACCACCCGGGCAGACTTGACGTGCTTGGTGCTGGACGTCAGACCCATCTCACGCATGGAGTACAGGATGCGGCGTTGAACGGGCTTCATGCCGTCCTCGACGTAGGGCAGCGCACGGCCCTTCACCACGCTCATCGCGTAGGCGAGGTAGCAGCGTTCGGCATAAATGCCGAGCGGCAGCCCGTCTTCACCACTCAAGCCGTCGTCACCCGAAGACGGCGGGGGAGGCGGTGGCGTGGACTGGGGATCAGCGCCATCCGGGTTCCCGAAAAGGTCCAGGGTGTGGGTTTTAGCGGCCTTGGTCATACGTCGGCCTCCACCAGATTGCCCTTGGTTTCCATCCAGTTGCGCCGATCGCCGGCGGCGCTCTTGCCCATCAGCATGTCGAACAGCTTCAGCGCCTCGTGCATTTCGTCGGGTGTGGCCAGCACGGGCAGGACGCGCCGGGTGGCCGGGTCCATGGCGGTTTCACGAAGCTGGGATGGATTCATCTCGCCCAGGCCCTTGAAGCGCCCGACCTCGATGGCTTCCGGCCTGAATCCGTCCAGAACGAGGCGGTCCTTGATGGCCGTCAGCTCGCCGTCATCGAGGGCGTATTGGCGTCGGGCGGGTTTCTTGCCCCTGGCTGGCACGTCCACCCGGTAAAGGGGCGGTTGCGCCACATGGATGTGTCCCTGTTCGACCAGCTTCGGAAAGTGACGGAAGAAGAGGGTCAGCAGCAGGGTGGAAATGTGCGCTCCATCGACGTCGGCATCGGTCATGATCACGATCTTGTGATAGCGCAGGCCCGTGAGGTCCGGGGTGTCGCCCAGGCCGTGCCGCTCCACCCCAAGCGCGACCGCGATGTCGTGGATCTCCTTGTTGGCGTAGAGCGCGTTGGGGTCGGTTTCCCATGAGTTCATCACCTTGCCCCGCAACGGCAGGATGGCCTGGGTTTCGCGGTCGCGCGCCTGTTTCGCGCTGCCGCCGGCAGAATCCCCCTCCACCAGGAACAGCTCACGAATCACCGGGTCGTCCGTTGCTGCGTCCGACAGCTTGCCGGGCAGCACGGCGACCCCGGAGGTTTTCTTCTTCTCGGTTTTCTGGGCGGATTTGAGACGGTTCGCTGCGGCCTTGGCCGCCATCTCGGCGATAGCTTTGCCATACGCCACGTGGCCATTGAGCCAGACTTCGAAGGGGTCACGCATCATGGTCGACACGAGCTTCACCGCCTCGCGCGAGTTGAGCTTTTCCTTCACCTGCCCCTGAAACTGGGGGTCAAGCAGCCGTGCGGAGAGCACGAAGGACATGCGCCCCGAGACATCTTCCTGGCGCAGTTGCACCCCGCGCGGAAGGAGCGCGTGATGTTCTGCAAATGACTTCACCGCATCGAAAACGCCGGCGCGCAAACCGGCCTCGTGCGTGCCGCCCTGCAGGGTCGGAATGAGGTTGACGTAGGATTCAGAGAAGCTACCGGATTCCGCCCAGGTCACCGCCCAGGCCGCGCCTTCGCCTTTGGCAAATCCATCGGACCCGTCCGCGTAGGCCTCGCCAGCGAAGATGGGGACCAGGGCTTCGTCGGGGGGAACCTGCTCGGACAGGTAATCGACCAGCCCGCCGCGGTAGCAATAGACGTGTTCCTCCACCGCGTCGCCACGTTCGATCTCCAGCCGGAAGGTCACGCCAGGCAACAGCACGGCCTTGGCGCGCAGCAGACCGGCGATCTCACGCTCGGGAATTTTGGGCGAATCGAAAAAGACCGGGTCGGGCCAGACCTGAATCGTGGTGCCCGACTCTTTTTTGGCGCACTTGCCGATGACCGCGAGCTTCTTGCTGACCTTGCCGCCATCCGCAAACACGACTTCATGAATCTGGCCGTCTCGCTTCACCGTCACGGCCAGGCGGGTGGCCAGCGCATTGGTCACAGAAACGCCCACGCCGTGCAGACCACCGGAGAACGCGTACGCGCCTTCGCCGGAAGTTTTATCGAACTTGCCCCCGGCGTGCAGCCGGGTCAGCACCACCACGACCGTGGGCTCTTTTTCCTGGGGATGCAGATCTACAGGGATGCCGCGTCCATCATCGCTGACCCGGACCGAGCCATCCCCACACAAGCGGACACCGATCTGGGTAGCATGCCCGGCCAAAGCCTCGTCTGCCGAGTTATCGACCACCTCCTGGATGACATGAAGCGGACTGTCGGTCCGTGTATACATGCCGGGGCGCGCCCTGACGGGCTCAAGCCCTTTGAGGACCTTGATCGAATCTGCGTTGTAATCCTTAGCCATACTTTGCTTGTCTCATGAATCAATAGGGTGCAGTCACGCGCGTCAATGACGTTATCACGGTAATGGGAAGCGCAGGCTTGCGAGAGCGTTCGCTGGCCGCACGCCACGCGTGCGGGTCATGTGCATTGCCGGGTGTTCGGCACCAGGCACGCTGCTTTTCATGGGATTGTTGCACGAACGGCAGGCGGGCAATGCTTGGGGAGGGGGCACAATCAACCTGAAACTACGCATAATGGCCATGAATGTGGCGATGACTCAACGCTCAACCACCCAAAGACAGGTGCTGATCAACAGGTGATGATCAACCGTACCAGCACGCAAAACAAAATTTCACAGCGCCGCCGGGCTCGTCGAAGGCCCAGGCACAAGGATATCCAATGATCAAGTTTAAAGCCGACGGTGTAGCCAATACGGGCAGCCCGGTCAATGTCGGTACGCATCACGGCACGTTCCACGCGGACGAAGTGTTCGCTACCGCAATCCTGTTGCAGGCGTATGGCGATCTACACGTCACGCGCACGCGCGACCCGGTTGTGCTTGACCAGCAAGACGCATTGCTCGATGTGGGCGGGGTGTACGACGAAGCCACCAGACGATATGACCATCACCAGAAAGGCGGGGCAGGGGGGCGCGCCAATGGCACGCCGTACGCGACCGCCGGGTTGGTTTGGCGAAGTTTCGGTGAGCGCGTAGTGCGCGCCTTCGATTCCGGCCTGAGCGATGCCGAAGTGGCGGAAATCCACGCGCGTATCGATGCCGAGTTTTTCCACACTATCGATGCAGTGGATTGTGGGGTGGATGTGACTGGCCCGGCATCGGTCAGTATTTCAAGCATCATTTCCGGATTCAAACCGGGGTGGTACGAGGCGCCAGACTTTGACGCCGGCTTCGAGAAAGCCGTCTGGTTTGCGCTGGAGATTGTTCGCAATTGCATCCGTGACACCCTCGGTGCCGTCAAGGCGCGTGTCGTCGTGGAATCTGCCACGCAGGTGAATGAAGGCAAGGTGCTGGTACTCGACCGCTTTGCCCCCTGGACCGAGACCGTGCGCAAAAACATGCCGGACGTGCTGTATGTCGTCTATCCCGGTGCGATGGGTGACTGGCGGGTTCAGGTGGTTCCGGCTGAACCCGATAGCTTCAAGGCCCGCAAAAGCCTGCCCGAATCATGGGCGGGTTTGAATGACGCCAAGCTGAGCGAAGCGGTGGGCATTCCCGGCTGTGTGTTCTGTCACAACGGCCGATTTATCTGTTCCAACCAGACCAAAGCGGGCGCGCTGGAAATGGCGCGCAAAGCCGTGGCCCATGATTGATGGGGTAGGGCTGGATGAGGCACCGTTATGGACGCCTGCTGAACGATTTCAACAATCTGTTAAAACCACCGGTTGAATCCGCAGGCCTTTGTCGTTATACAGAGCTTTCGATCTAAGGGGCTGGATTGGAAGAAAAAGCTGAGATCGTAATGACTGCAAAATCAGGTGTAATTTATGCCGATGGACGACGTTCCCGTCATGAGTGACCAGTTTAGACTCATTAGCTATTCATCGATTCGCGGCTGAATTGCAGTGTTCTCGTGTGCATTGCTGATGGCGCCTGTATTGATCACCGACAGATATGTGTCTTTATCCTTCAATACGTCGGATGTAAGTAAGCCTCGTTCGTGCAGTGAAACATACAACGCTGCCGCGTACGCTTGGCAGTTGATGGATCGCTCAGGATTGAATGCAATGTCGGAAAACGCTCTGTAAGACAGTACTTTTTCCGCGAGGTCAGGGTGCTTGTGCAGCGCATTGATATACAGCCAGTCATAGAACGCCGTTCGTGGCAGCAGGTCCCAGTCAATTCCATAGAAGCTGAACTTGATTAGCCGCCCATGTTGGTGCAAGCGAGGATCGCGCTTCGCATCGATGGAGCGTATCTCGCGCAGATCAAGAAATGGCCCCCCACGTTCAAACACTTTGGCGGATTGATACGCGCATTCAAGGCTGTACTCACGGCCCTTAGGTGTCCTAATCATGAGATTGAAGGCACTGAGGGCGACACCTAGCTCGTCTAATGACTTGCTCGATATCTCTAGGACCTTGTCAACGCCTATTTGTCTTATCGCGTTCTCGTGCAAAGACACAATGGACCTCTGTGCCTGAACCTTCGCCATACCCGGAAACCATTCAAAATCAACGTTGCTGGTCCATACAAGCAACTTGCCACTCGCGGATGGTGTGAAGATCGGACGGGTCGCCATGTCAAACGCCAGGTTTCCAAAACGCGTAGTCCTTGCGATATCGGAAATAGCCGGCATGCATCCAGACCTGCAGCCCCGGATAGGCCGCTCGGAGGCGTTGTCCTTGAGTGTCGTTTAAAGCGACCACACCTCGAATGTAGTTCTTCGGGACGCCTTGGAGCATCAGTACCTCAGCCTGCGGATTCGTGGGCCAGTAGCCAGGGATGCCCAACTTCCCCCTTTCCTTACCAGGCACATCGGCATACATGCCCTGGAAGGCTTGCAGGGTTTGCCGCTGTGCAATGGGGATGGTTGCAATGGCCCCAAGGGCAGCATTCGCTGAACAAAACGCACAAGGGAGTTCCCACAACGCGGCGGGCTCGATAACTACTATCGCCCAATCAACATTCGGATTGTCTTGCTTAATCCCGAACCACATCTTGTAGTTTGGGAAGCCAATCGATACGCAAACTGCATGCGTGTGGTCCGCACGAACGTAATTGTTGAAACCCTCGAATCCCTCAAGGGTCAGTGCGTTACGAGTAATTAAACCCCGCTGCAGAATCGATTCGAGGCTACTCTCGCGCGTAAAGTGCACAAGCTGCTTTACGTCAATTTCAGCCGCGTACTCTTGTATTGTCGTTGCCATGCAAGCTCCCTATGGAGGCCCATATTACAAAATGCCACATCAGTTACCAAAGACCGTGACTCTCAACGGCCGTGGGTTTTCACTTTCAGATGGCGGCATGAATAACGCTGCTGGCCCCAGGACACGGCAAATGTTTCGGAAACCTCGTACCAGTTGCCCCTTGGATGGCCACCGCCGTGGTTTTCCCCCATGCAGGAGCACTCGCAATGAAAGCCCGCCGCGTTCCAGCACGCCGGGGCGCATTTCTGGTGCTCCCGATACAACTGAATCACGTAGATCTCTTGGTGTCGCTTCAGTGCAAATTTGATCACGCTGTCGAACCATGCAGTCGGAATTTCCCATGCCTTGAACTGCGCACACCAGTTGGGTTTCAAGCGCCGGCCATCCCGCAGCCACTCCATGTTCCCTTCGGCGAACGGAATGCGCACCAGGACCGGGAGTGGCTTATTACGCTTGAAGATGACCGGGATTTTTCCCTGACGCCAGAGAGCTTTCAGCTGCGAGTCGCTCAGATCCTGTGACATGAGGGACTCGACTTCCTGGCTTAGCGCTGCTTGTTAGCTTGGGACAGGACCGAGGCCGCAAGTTCCTTCGTTTCTTTGGCGTATCGGTCGCTCGCCAAAACTCGTGCGGCCTTGTCTTCCATTTCGGCTCCGGTCTGTTTGTCACCGCTGCGTTGAGACAGTGCAGAAGCGGCCAGGCTCTTGGCCACTTGCGACGAACTACTGCTTTGCAGCGTTTCCGACGCCAGCCGACCAATTCGTGAGGACGTCTGCTTTGTGTTCTTAGACATCGCTGTTCCGTTCACATCAGGATTTGGAGCTGGGCCGGAACGGCACCACCTTATTGCCTTGGGCCGGTTGGTTATCAACCGGCTTCTGGGCTGCTTTCAGTCGCGCAAACTCCACGACATTGGTTTTGCCCTGGAAGTAGCCTTCGGGCAGTCCGGCGAGTGCTTCAACGTCGCCCGCAGCCAGTCCGATGTGTCTCGGGATGGCTTCTAACGGCATGACCTTCTCTTCGACCAACAGATCAATGGTGCGACGAAGCAGGCGTGGCTGCTCTGGTCGACGGTCCTCGTCTCCGGGTTCCGATTTCGCACCCCATCGAGCAGAGCGGCGCTTGAAAAGCATCAGAGCGCCATCTTCATCCAGCAACTCAAGAGCTTTCAGCCGCATGATAATCGCCGCCGCCGATACGCCCCAACGGCGCTTCAGCAGCAACAAGTCATCCAGAGTCGGTGGCACACGAACTTCGCTGGCGAACGTTTCGGCGGGCAGCAAAAATGCGCCTGCGAAGCGGTGCGCCTGCTGCTCCATTAGTTTGTGGCGTGCGTTGTCAGTCGTGCGCTGAATGTGTCGATGCAAAACAAGATGCCCGATTTCGTGGGCAAGGTCGAAACGACTGCGGTAGCCATTGTCTTTGTCGGCAGACAGGAGGATCAACGGTCGGCCCAATACCTCGCTCCAAGCCGACAGCCCTTCGATCTGAGCAACGCCGGTTTCCTCACGGACAAGAATGACCCCGGCGCCCTCGACGGCCAGCGCCAAGTCTTGAATCGTCGAACGGCCCAGACGCCACAGATCCCTGCATTCGCAGGCAGCCTTCTCGATGTCCTCGTTGGTGATTTCTTCCGGCTCGGTGTAATCGCGAGAGGGCAAATTGACATCGGGGTAGTCAACGTACTCCATCAAAGCGGCGGCCACGTCCTGAGCCCACTCAAGGCGGGCCTCAAGCATGGCTCGTGCCGCAACGTGTGCAGACGCGTTGCTGCGAAAAAGCGGCAAAGACAACCCCGCCCCGGGCGCACGCGTAAACCATTCCGGCGTGACATTGACTACGCCAGCAAGGCGTTCAAGCGCGTCACGCTCGGGTGCTTGCGTACCTGCACGCCACTTACTGATGGTCGCCGGAGACACATCGACCATCGAGGCCAGTTGGACTTGAGTCAGACGACGAGCCGCAAGAATTTGGCTAAGCCGATCTTTCTGAAATCCTTGTACACCGCCCCTGCTCATGATCCTGTTCCCTTTTTGTCTTGTTGTTTGCCAATGTTCTTCTTCAGCTTTGGCACAGCCAAGTCGTCTTGGCCCGCTGTCGGCTGCTGGTCGTAGCGCTTGATGAATACATAAATGGGTTCCCGGAAAAGCCAGCCCTGCATGTGGCGATCAGGAACCGCAATTTCGATGGAAACGGGTGTGTCCGGCTGGCTGTACAGCGATCCTGCAAAGCAGGCCACGATGAACACAACCGCTTGAGATGGCTCCACATAGGTGGAAAAGAGTCCGGGTTGAACCAGCGGCTCGATGGCTGCGTTCGCCAGAGACATCTGTTTTCGGGTTTCGCTACGCCGCCCGCTGTTCCAGACCCCATGCTTGGTGTTGAACCGTGCCAAGGTGAAGATTCCGGCCCGGCCTGTGACGATCCGATTGCCGCGCAGCGGTGAAGGAGATGCATCCGCGGCGGCGAGCGCGCGATGGAACGACTCATTCATATGGAAGTGGCGCAATTGACCGACCACGCTGGGCAAGTGCCCGTCATCCATCCCTCGGGCTGCGGCATAGGCACGTTGAGAGCCCACCAGCTTGGCTTCTTCAAGGCCCATGACAAGTTCACGCGGGATATTCCTCACGAGCAGATCATGGATCGTTTCTTGGTTCGGCTGGGCCATCGTCAACTCCGTGTCTTGGTTTCGTTAAGTCGGATTATATACCTTAAATATTTCGCTTAGTGGGTTATTAAAGGAAATTATGCGATGAGAAGCTATTCGTGATTTTGGGGTCGTGACTGGCGGGTGAAATGAATGGGGTCAGACACCATTTCCAGACACCATTTCCGCTATCGACGAAGCGATTTGAAATCGGACATTTCGGCGGCGTGAAAGTGGCGCGGGTGGGCGTCGCAGTCCTTGAGTGACGTTAGCCCGCGATCTCGACGAGTCGATTGCCGGCCTCAAGCGTTGCGATAACCGAAGCCCATTCCTGTTCAAACCACGCCAGTAATCTTGAGTTGGCGCAATTGCCGATCCTGACCCATACGATTGCCGGCGCGTTTTTGCTGACGGAGGCACGAATGGCAAAGTCTTCATCCTTGGTGATGATGACGGCATTTTGGGTTAAGGCGTAATCCCATACTGTGCTGTCGTCGGCTTCGAGTAGACCAAGATCGAGCAGGTGCTCTGCGGTAAACCCGAGCGAGGCAATTTTCCGCGCCAGTGCCGGGGGCAACTGCGCATCAATCAGAAAACGCAGCACGTCAGGCGGCTTTTAATACGGGATGATCGAAGTGGCGCGCCGCGTATAGCAAGACGGCGGTAATGTCCTCTGCTTCCAGATAGGGGTAATCAAGCAGGATTTGTTCGCGTGTTTCGCCTGCGGCCAACAGTTCCAGCACATCGCTTACACGGACACGCAGCCCGCGAATGCAGGGACGCCCCCCGCATTGCCCGGCGTTGACGGTGATTCTTTGTAGCGATATGTCTTCCATGCGAGCTATCCTTGATCACGATGTTTGGGATTGATTCTGCGGGTTTGCCCTCTGCTTGTAAATTGTAAATCGAAGGGATAACGAGCAGGCCTCAAGCCTTCAGCGCATTCCCCACCACTTCTGCCACGTCCTTCGCCAAACCCTCAACGGCGGCGATGCGTTCCAGTGCGGCTTGCGCATGCGCCTGGCGGCCGGCATCAAACTGCCGCCAGCGGTCGAAGCTGCGCGCGATGCGTGAGGCCACTTGTGGGTTGATCGCTTGCAGTTCGCTGATCACATCGGCGGCCAGCGCGTAGCCGCTGCCGTCGGCGGCGTGGAAGTGGCGCGGGTTGGCGCCGCAGAAGCCGCGCACGAGTGAGTACACCTGGTTCGGGTTTTTAAGATTGAACGCCGGATGCTGCATGAGCGCACGCACGCGTGCCGCGCCATCGGGCAGGCGCGAGGTGGCTTGCACCGACAGCCACTTGTCGACCACCAGGGCTTCGTTTTTCCAGCGTTCGTAAAAGGCGGCGAGCGCCGTTTCTCTTTCTGGAACATCGAGGTTGGCCAGCGTGGCGAGGGCAGCGATCTCATCGGTCATGTTGCTGCTCGCTTGGTTATGGCCTGACGCCAGTTGCGCGGTCAGGCGCGGCACGACCGAGGCTTTCAGGTACGTGGCATCGCTTTCGCCGAGGTAAGCCAGGCAGGTGTTGCGCAGCGCGCGCCGCCCGACCTGTGCGCCGTCGGGCGCATAGGGTTCGTTCGGCGCGAGGGCCGACCAAACAGACTCAAACTTTTCGCACAGTCGGGTCGCGAGGTGGCGGCGCAGATTCACGCGCGCAGTGTGGATGGCTTCGGGGTCGATGGTGTCGCCTTGTGCAACCACGGCCTCGGCGAGCACGGCTTCGGCGGGCAGGTTCAGTGCCTCGGCGGCGAGCGCGGGGTCGCCGGCGAGGCCATCGTCGAGCACGCGGCCGCAGGCCGTGACCAAGGATTGCGGAATCCAGTCGCTGCCGGCGCCGCCAGCGGAAACACCAGCCAGCAGAACGCGCGTCGCCAGCCGCTGCCCGGCTTCCCAGCGGTTGAAGGCGTCGCTGTCGTGCGCCATCAGGTGTGCGAGTTCGGCATCGGTCTGCTCAAGCTCAAGCAGCACCGGCGCAGAAAAGTCGCGCAGCAGCGAGGCGACGGGCGCGGCGGGGACGTCTTCGAAGACGAAGGTCTGCGTGGGCTCGGTGAGCGAGAGCACGCGCGTGGTGCAGGCCGCCTCGGTTTCGCCGGCGAGTTTGAGCGGCGCGTTGCTGCCATCGGGCAACACCAACCCGAGCGCGACGGGAATGTGCAGTGGGCCGTCGACCACTGCCTGACCCGATTCGGCCAGACGCTTTTCGTAGGCGGTCGGCGCGAGGTGTTGCGTGAGCGTCAGCGTGTAGCGTCGGGTCGTGGCGTCGTAGCTGCCCGATGCGTGCAGACGCGGCGTGCCGGCGCGCGCGTACCAGCGGCGGAACTGCGTGAGGTCGACGCCCGAGGCATCCTGCATCGCCGCGACGAAGTCGTCGCAGGTGACGGCCTGGCCGTCGTGACGCTCAAAGTACAAATCCATGCCGCGGCGGAAGCCTTCGCGCCCGAGCAGCGTGTGCATCATGCGGATGACTTCCGCGCCCTTGTTGTAGACGGTGGCGGTGTAGAAGTTGTTGATCTCGGCGTAGGAGGCCGGCCGGATCGGGTGCGCCATCGGCCCCGCGTCTTCCGGGAACTGGCCGATGCGCAGGGCGCGCACGTCCTGGATGCGGGTGACCGCGCGCGAATGCGTGTCGGCGCCGAATTCCTGGTCGCGGAACACGGTGAGACCTTCCTTCAGCGACAGCTGGAACCAGTCGCGGCAGGTGACGCGGTTGCCGGTCCAGTTGTGGAAATACTCGTGCGCCACCACGCGGTCGATGCCCTGGTAATCGGCGTCGGTCGCGGTGTCGGGGCGGGCGAGCACATATTTGGTGTTGAAGATGTTGAGGCCCTTGTTTTCCATCGCGCCCATGTTGAAGTCGCCGACGGCGACGATCATGTACTGGTCGAGGTCGTATTCGAGGCCAAATCGTTGCTCGTCCCAGCGCATGGCCTTTTTCAGCGCCGCCATGGCGTGGCCGCACTGGTCGAGCTTGCCCGGCTCGACGTAGACCGCGAGCCGAACCGTGCGCCCCGAGGCGGTGACGGTTTCGTCTTCCAGCACGTCGAGTTTCGCCGCGACCAGTGCAAACAGATAGGCCGGTTTGGCGAAGGGGTCTTCCCAGCGCACCCAGTGCCGCGCCGCATCGTCGGCGCATGTTCCGCTCTCCACCGGATTGCCGTTCGACAGCAGGTGGGGGAAGCGCGCGCGATCCGCCTCGACCGTGCAGCTGAACTTGGCCATCACGTCGGGCCGGTCGGGGAAGAAGGTGATGCGGCGGAAGCCTTCGGCCTCGCACTGGGTGAAATAGCCGTCGCGCGAGCGGTACAGTCCGGAGAGCTGGGTGTTGTGGTCGGGGTCGATGCGCACCACGGTTTCGAGCACGCAGGCATCCGGCAATGGTCCGGCAATCGTCAGCCGGTCGTCGGCATAGACATACCGTGCCGAATCGAGCACGGCGCCGTCGAGCGTAAGGCGCATCAATTCCAGCGCCTCGCCGTTCATCACCATCGGGCCGGCCACGGCTATTGGATTGCGGCGGCAGGCAAGACGGCTTCTGACCTCGGCATGGCCCTCAAAAATCGCCACGTGCAGGTCGACCGTGTCGATCAGCCAGGCGGGCGGGGCGTAGTCCTTGAGGAACAGCGTGACGGGGGTTTCGGTGCGCATGAGGGTGAGGAATTCCGGTGGGTATGGGGAGGCAGAAAGCCGGATGGGCTTACTGCGGCGGAAACCGCAGTCTGGAAAAATTGCGCCCGGCCAGAATGGCGCGCAGCTCGATCTCGGCGGCCGATTCCAGCCAGCCTTGCTGCTCCAGAAAAAGCAGAAACGCCCGTGTGCTGATCTTGCGGCAGTTGTCCGGCAGCAGAAAACTGGCGCGGGCGATCTTGTGGTCTTCGAACAGGAATACGCCGGTTTTGCTCGGCTGGTCGAGTGCGAAGTCGTTCATGGTTTCCTGGATCGCCAGTTCGCCGAGATGGGCCGTGTGCGCAGCGGCAGGGTCGCTCGCGAGCGCTTGCTGGTGGTGCTGGAAGATGCGGGTGGTGCGTATCGGCAGGGTGTTTGCCTTGGCCCAGTGCGCGATTGTGTCGCTGGTGGGCGTCTGGTTGCGTGTCACTTCGTGCAGCACCATGTCGACCAGCACGATCGGCCAGCCCGGCTTGACCAAAAGGTCGAGCGCATCGGCATAGGCCAGCGTGATGAGCGGTCCGGCGTCGGGCAGCAGAACGGCGGTCGCGGCCATCGCGCGCTTCAGCCTGCCAGCGCGTTCAGTTGATCGACCATGTCGCGCGTGACGGCATCGGGCAATCGTGGCATCGGCAGGTGGGCTTGCGCCATCAGCAGGAACAGGTCTTCTTCGCTGTCGATGGCCAGCGCGCGCATGGCGTCGTCGCTGGTCAGCCGCCCCAGCGAAAAATCGAGCAACACACGGTAATTCTGGTTCCCGCTGGCCTCGGAAGCCTCGAAGGTTTCGACCAGATGACGCAATTCGGCATTGAACAGCGCGTTGACCGAGGTGTCGGTCTTGGCGGCGATGACCTTGGCGCGCTTGAGCAGATCGCGATCGACCGCGCCGGTGAAATTCACGGTGGCTGCCATTTTCAACTCCTTAGATTAAACACATAAATAAGTGTAGCACTGTAATGTGCGTTGGAGCTTGCTGTGTATTTACACCCAGTTTTCAACGACGAGCCCGGGATAATCCCTGAAATCGGCTTCGTTGTTGGTGATGAGTGTGAGGCCGAGGCTGGCTGCGTGCGCGGCGATCAGTCGATCCAGCGCATCGCGGCGACGGTCGCGCACGGCGGTGGCGAAAACGCCGTATTGCACGGCGACCGCGTTGTCGAGTGGCAGCACCGGCAGATAGGCCAGCACATTATCCAGTGCACGTTCAGCCGCGAGTTTGATGCCGGGATCGCGCTCGACGCCATGCCGCAATTCAGCCAGGGTCACCACCGAGATCACCAGATCGCCATAGTCGAATTCCTGAAAGCGACGCAGCAAGTCGGGCGGGTGGCGCTGGATGAGGTGGATGCAGATGTTGGTGTCGAGCAAGTAACGCATGGGCTTACTTGTCGCCCGCTGGTTTGTACACCGGGCGGTCCTGATGCACGGCGGAGCTTTCCCCGAGACCGCTCCAGTCGCGTTCCTTCTGTTCGTGGAATTCGCGGCCTTCGGCCATGAAGCCGGGCGGGAAAGCCGCGAAGGCCTCGGCCAGCCCGGTCAACTTGCGTTTGACGACGGGGCGCAGCACGAGGGTGTCGCCGACTTTCTCGATTTCGATATCCTGGCTGGCCTCGACGATGGCCAATTCTTTTGGAATGCGAACGGCCAGCGAGTTGCCGCTTTTGAAGACGCGTGTGAGCATGGTGATCTCCTGTGTATATACAGGATATACAACGGGCCGAGCGGGCGCAAGCCAGCCTTGTACGCTTACAAAGCGCCTTCCTGTTCGCCCTTGATGTTGTGCTGTTGCATGTAATCGAGCAGATTGGCCAACCCTGCGGGCAGCCCGGGGATTTGCCTCAGTTTTGCGATGAGTGCGTTGTCCCAGTCTTTGAGTGCGCCGTGACTGGGAAGACTTTGCAAGGTGGCAATGTCCATGTGCCAGGGCTGCCAGTCGAGGTCGGCGGCCTGCCACAGCGCGCCGGCTTGCAGGGCGATGGCAACGCCGGCGGGGTCGGGGTCGCAGGCGATGGCGGCGGGGCCGGGAGCAAGGGCCAGCAAATGCGCCACGGCTTTGCGCCACCACTCAGGTGGAAAACCGGGCAGCCAGATGACCCCGGCGTTGGCATCGCGATTTCGTGCAGCGCGCTCGAAGCTGGTGCGGTTTTCCACCAGATGCCAGCGTTCGGGCGCGCCGCTTGCAGCCGCGGCAGCAGCCAGCGTGGCCGGGGTAAGGGCGCAGAAATCGGCGCAGGCGGCGAGGTCCAGCGCAGCGTGCGGGAATTGAAGCGTGATCGGCGCGGCGATCAGGAGCAGCGGCGTGTGGCGCTCGATGCCCCAGTCACCGAGGTCGGTGGCGTCGCCCAGCCAGGCCCATTCCGCAGGTGTGATGGCCTTGGTGGCGTCGCGCGTGAACAGGGCGAAATCGCGCTGGGTGCCGCTGCGTTGTTCAAGCTGCCAACGGGCGAGCGCGGTGGTGAGGTCGGCGCGGGCCAGCGCGGTTTTGGGTGGCAGCGTGTCGAGCGCATCGAGCAGTGGCGTGTCGGGCGGCAGGTTCGCGCGCATGGTTTGCCATTGCGCGGCGGTAGCATCTGAGTCGAAGATGCCAAGCGCGGCACGCAGTTGTGCGGGTTCTCGGAATTGCACGCGGTAAGGCCACCACGCCGCGCGCTCGAATTTTTCGTCGAGCTGTATCCAGCCATTGTCGAGTAGCCAGTCAAGCAGGGCCTGCGCCAGGTTCTGCCCACCGACACCGGCGTCTTTGCGCAGCGTATCCCAGCGGCTGTCGCCGCCGCGTTTGACCCAGCGTTTCAGCAGCTGCCGCCTGTCGTCGGGCAGGCTGTCGAGTCCGCGTGGCGCGTGCCCGGATACGCGCTGCCGACGGATTTTGCTCTGCTGGGTGACGCGCAGCATGGTCAATGGGTCGTCGAGGTGTCGCGCATCAATACTTTCACGCCCGGCGCCCACGCTTCGCCCGGACGCTTCTTGAACGTCACCAGCGTCAGCGTCGCCGGGTCGTAGATATTGACTTTGTGCGTGACCGGCGTGGTGAGCAGGTATTGCGCGCGGGTGGCCTTGAGGAAGCCCGACACACGCTCGATGTTGACGATGTCGAGATGCGCGAACGGCTCGTCGATGAAGACGAAGCCACCGGGGCGCGATTCCTCCATCATCAGCGCCACCAGCAGGATCAGCGATTTCATCACCTGCTGACCGCCGGAGGCATCGCCATCGTTCATGCCCATGAAACCCTTGGCGTCGAAGTCGAAGCGCACCGCAAGCCCGGCCTGCGCCAGCGTCAGGTCGTCGTTGCCGAGCGCGACGGGTTCGTGTTCGACCTTGATGCCGGCGACTTCGCCCAATGTCTTGAGATTTTTGGCGTAGCGGCCGACGGTATGGCGCAGTACGGCGATGTAGTTTTCGCGCGCGGCCTGGGTCTGTTCACTGGCCAGCGCGTTGTCGCGGCGGCGAGTGGCGAGGTCGGCTTCCATCTGCTTGTAGTTGGCGGCGATCTTGTCGCGAAGTAGAACGACGCTGTCGTCTGTCTCCCAGCTTTCGTCGGCGAACTTGGTGTCGATTTCGGCCAGGCGGCGGTCGATGTTGGTGGCGTCGCGCCATTTTTCCACCAACTGCTGGTTGGCCGCGGCGTCGCGCCAGGCAGCGGGCATCTGGCGGCGGTCGCGCCGCAGCTTGAGGCGGCGGCGGATTTGTTCATCGCGGCCGCTGCGGTTTTCGCGCTCGGCGATGTCGCGGTCGAGCCGGGCAAGTTCTGCGTCGAGCCGGGTGCGGCGGCTGCGCGCGGCGTTGACGGCGTCATCGGCCGCTTCGCGTTCCTGCTGCGCCGCCAGCACGCTGTTGTCGCGACGGCGCAGCACCAGCGCCTCGTATTGCGTGCGTGCTTCGGCGAATTCGGCAGCGCGCTGGGCCAGTTGTGCGGTAGCCGTCTCCCCGGTCAGTTGCGCTTTCATGCCGTTGATCTTGCCGGTGAGATCGCCCTGCTGGGTTTTGAGCGGGGCAAGCTGCTTGTCGAGGGCGGTGCGCTCGTCGCGCAATGCGTCCAGCCGGGCGCGTCCAAAGCGCATCTGTTCGGGTGCGGCGTGGCGACCGCCGCGCCGTTCTCGCAAATAACCGCTGCGCGTAATCCAGTCTTCGCCGCGCGGCAG
>JANJUT010000270.1 GCA_024710445.1 Thiobacillus sp. | reverse complement strand
CCGCGGGCAGTGTCACATTCGCCGCCACCTGCTTGCGGATGTCGGCGACCACGCTGGCGAGGTCACGTCCGGCGACGTTGGCCATCACCACCATCTTGCGCTGCACGTTCTCGCGGCTGATCGAATACGGTGCGCGGTCGTTGCGGATGTCGGCCAGCGCCGACAGCGGCAGGCGCGCGCCGTCGGCGGTGGTGATGAGCGTCGCGCGCACCGCATCGAGGTTCGCCCGCGTCGAAGGATCGAAGCGCAGCACCAGGTCGAAGCTCGCCTGTCCCTGTTGCACGCGGTTCACCGGCAAACCGGAAAAGGCGGCCTCGATCGCTTCCGACACCTCGCGGATGCTGAGGCCATGCTGCGCCAGCGCATCGCGGCGGAAACGGAGGGTGAGGAAGGGGATGTCGGTCTGCTGTTCGTCGGTGACATCCACCGCCCCCGGCACGGCCTGGGCGATGCCCTTGACCTGCTGGGTCAGCCGGCGCAGCTCGCCGAGGTCCGGCCCGAAAATCTTCACCGCGATGTTCGAGCGGCTGCCCGACAGCATGTGGTCGATGCGGTGCGAGATCGGCTGGCCGACGACGATCTGGGTGCCGGGCACGCTGGCGAAATCCTCGCGCAGCGCGGCGAGGAAGTCTTCCTTGCTGCGCGCGCCCATTTTCAGCGTCACCTCCATTTCCGAGGCTGACACGTCCATCGCGTGGGGGTCGCCCTCGGCGCGGCCGGTGCGGCGCGCTGTCGCCACCACCTCGGGGTGCGACAGCAGGATGGCCTCCACCATCCGCCCCAGACGGTCCGATTCCGCAAGCGAAGTGCCGGGCAGCGTGGCCATGCCGACGGTGAGCGTGCCTTCGTTGAAATCGGGCAGGAAGGCGCGTCCGGCGAAACCGAGCGCAACCAGCGCGGCGGCGAGCGTCGCCACGCTGACACCGGCCACGGTTTTCCAGCGCGTCATCGTTGCGTCCAGCACACGGCGGTAGCCGGCCTTGAGACGATGGATGAAGCGCGGCTCGATGCTTTCGCGCACTGTCTTCGCGTTCGGCAGCAGCAGCGCCGCCAGCACCGGCGTCACGGTGATCGCCACCACCAGCGAGGCTGCCAGCGACACCACATAAGCCAGACCAAGCGGCGCCATCAGCCGCCCCTCGACGCCGGAGAGAAAGAACAGCGGCAAAAACACCAGCATGATGATGAGGGTGGCGAACACGATGGAGCCCTGGATTTCGCGCGTCGCCTCATAAACCAGATGCAGCATGTTGGCCTGCTGTTCAGCCGCCTGTGCGCGGTTCTCGCGCAGGCGGCGCACGATGTTCTCCACCACGATGATGGCATCGTCGACCAGCGCACCCAGCGCGATCACCATGCCGCCCAGCGTCATCGTGTTGATCGTTGCGCCGAACGCTTTCATGGCCAGGATCGCCGCCACCAGCGACAGCGGGATCGCGATCAGGCTGATTAACGTGGCTCGAGCCGAGAGCAGGAAGGCGAACACGATGGCCACCACCAGGATCGCGCCCTCGATCAAGGCCTTGTTCAGGTTGTCGATGGAGATGCGGATGAAGTCGGCCTGGCGGAAGATGTGGCGCTCGATCTTCATGCCCTTGGGCAGGCCGGACTGAATGTCCGCCAGCGTGGCATCGAGGCGATCGGTCAGGTCCAGGGTGTTGGCACCCGGCTGCTTCTGGATGCCCAGCACCACCGCCGGCTTGCCGTTGTGCGAACCGATGCCGCGCGTGGGCGCGGGGCCAATGTCCACCGCCGCCACGTGCCGCACCAGCACCGCCTGGCGCTGGATGGATTGGCCGGGTTCCCCGGTGCGCCGGGCCACGACGGTATCGGCGATGTCGTTCAGCGCCTCGATGCGCCCCAGGCCCTGGATCAGGTACTCCTGGCCGGCCTCGACCATGAAGCCGGCCGAAGTGTTCTGGTTGGCATCGCGCAATGCCGCCGCGACTTCGTCCACGGTCAGGCCGTAGGCCGCCAGGCGTTCGGGATTGAGCGTCACCTGGAACTGCTGGGTGTCGCCGCCGATGGGCAACACTTCGGCCACGCCGGGTACCGCCAGCACGCGGCGCTTGATGACCTGCTCAGCGGTGTTCTTGAGCGCCATGCCGGTATGCCGGTCGGACGCCAGGGCGATGAACAGGATCTCGCCCATGATCGACGCCGCCGGCGCCATGGCCGGCGCCGGAATGTCCGCCGGCAGCGACGCGCGGGCGAGCTGCAGGCGTTCGGCCACCACCTGGCGGGCGAGATAGAGGTCGGTGCCCCACTCGAATTCCACCGTCACCACCGACAGGCCGATCTTGGTGGAGGATCGCACCCGGCGCACGTCCGGCGCGCCGTTGAGCGCCGACTCGATGGGAAAGGTGACGAGGTTTTCGACGTCAGTCGGCGCCATGCCGTGCGCCTCGGTGACCACCGTAACGCTTGGCGCGGTGAGGTCAGGAAAAACGTCCACCGGCGTCTGGGCGGCTTGCCAGCCGCCCCAGGCGAGCAGCAGCACGCCGGCGAGAACGACGAAAAGTTTATGGCGGAGCGACCACGCGATGATGTGTCCGATCATGACGTCATGCCTCCGAAGGGCCGCCCCGAGGGGGCATGACGAGCGAACGTAAGTGAGCAAGGTAAAGTCATGGCGTCCTCCCGATCAATGCGCATGGCCGTGGCCGATTTGCGCGGTGCCGGTGGACGCCAGTTTGACCAGGTAGGCGCCGCGCGAGACCACGCGGCTTCCCGGCGTCAGGCCGTCCAGCACTTCCACCCAGTCGCCTTCGCGTGCGCCCAGGCGAACCGTGCGCCGCTCGAAGGTTTCGCCGCCTGCCTGCACGAACACCACGGCCATGCCGCCTTCGTCGAGCACGCTCGATGCCGGGATCGCCACGGCATCGCGCGCGCCGCCGGCGAACACCTGGGCATGCACCGCCATGCCGATGGGCAGATTCCGGTCGGCTGCGGTGAACTCGAATACCACCGGCACGGTGCGGGTGGTGGCATCGACCACGCCGCCGACGGCAATCAGCCGCCCGTTCCTGCCGGGGATGATCTCAACGCTGCGTTCATCGCCCGCCACCCGGAAAGTTGCGCCGGTCGGGCTGGCCAGGCGCACCGCGTCGGATTCCGGCACGCGCAGTTCCAGCCACAGCGTACTGCGGTCGGCGAGGTGGAACAGCAGCGCGCCTTCCTGGGCGAAGGCGCCAGGCGATACGCGCACATCCGCGATCGTTCCCGCCACCGGCGCGCGGACGGGAATGCCGCCGCCGGCGCCGCCGTATTGCCCCAGGCACTGCTGCGCGGCTGACAGTTCGGCGCCTGCCAGGGCTGCGGCGGCACGCGCGGCGAGCACCCGTTTTTCCGGCACCGCTTCCTCGCGGTAGAGCGCTTCCATGCGCGCCAGCTCCTGTTGCGCGAGATCGCGCTCAACCCGGGCCTTGTTCGCCGCCACGCGCTGCGTGGCGAGATCGGTGTCGCCGCCCATGCGCGGCACCAGGTAGGCGAGCAGCTGGCCTTTCTTCACCTGCTGACCCAGGCGCGGGAAAGCCCCCGCGGCCTGCACCTGGCCCGCCGCCGCGGCGGTGAGCTGGGCTTCGCCGTCGGGGCGGGCACGCAGTACGCCGGTCGCGACGACGGCCGTGCGGATCAGACGCGTCACCACCTCGGCGGTGGCGAAATCGACTTTCCATTGCTGTTCCTTGGTGAAGGCGATGCCTTCGTCGTCGTGCGCGGCCGGCTCGGCCTCGGCGGCCTTGTGGTCGGCATAGACGGTGAAGGGGCCGAGTTCATGCGTCACGCGGAATTCGGGCGTGACGACTTCGATCGACAGTTCGCGATCGCCGGCATGCTTCAGTGCCACTTCGGGGCGGAAGATGCCGGGCTGGCTGGCCTTGTCGACGCTGAATACTTCGTCGGGCTGATTGCCGCCAGTCAGGCGGACTGTGACCTTGCCGACGGTCAGCGCCCGAAAGTCGGCGAGCGTGGTGAGGTGCGCAGCGAAGGCGGATGTTTCGCCCACCACCAGCCGCGGGAATTCGACGAACAGCTCGGTGCGGTCGCTGAAATGGGTGAGTTTTTCACCGCCGGCGCCATGGCCGTGCTCGGCCTCGGCTTCAGCAGGCGCATCGGGCGCATGGCTATCGGCAGCCTTGTCGCCGCAGGCGGCAAGCGTCAGTGCGCTTGCAAGCAAAAGTGCAAAGTTCAGGGGATTCATTCGGTGCTCCCGGTCAACAGGTCATATTCGATGCGGGCGTCTCGTGCCCGCTTTTCAAGTTCAAGGGCGGTGGTTTCCGCCTCCAGCGCGCCGCGGTAGGCGTCGAGCAATTCCAGCAGGCTGGATTCGCCGCCCTGATAGGCAGTTTCGGCAATGCGCAGCAGTTCGGGGGACCCGGCCAAGGCACGGGCCCGATAGTCGGCCGCGGTTGCTCGCAGCCCCTCGGCCTGCAGGTAGAGGCCGCGCAGCTCACCTTCGGCGCGGCTGCGCGCCAGGCGGTATTCGGCGCGCGCCTGCAGGGCCTCGGCGGTTGCGCGCTGCTGCCCGGCCTGCTGGCGGTCGAACACCGGCAGCGGAATGGAAAGCGAAAGCGCCACGCCGTTGTCCTGGGTGCTGCCGTTATCTACATACTTGGGTCCGATGCCGATGGTCACATCCGGGATGCCGCCGCGTTGTGCGGCCCGACCTTCCAGTTGCGCGGCTTCCGCGCGACGGGCCAGTGCCTGCAGGTCAGGACGCCGATCGAGAGCGGCAAGCGCCGATTCGATGGAAGGCGGTGGCGGTGGCAACAGCTCACCGGCCACCGCCGTTACAGCGGGCTGGCCGGTGAGTGCGACAAGACGCGCCTGCACCCGGGCGCGTTCGGCCCGCTCGGCCGCCAGCCGGGCTTCTGCCGTCTGGCGCTCACGGGCGAGGCGACGGCGGTCGTAGCCGGAGGCTTCGCCCGCGCGGGTGAGCTTGTCGACCATGCCCTCGATTCGGGTAAAGCGCAACACCCAGGTTTCGGTTGTAAGGATGGTCTGCTGTCGGAACAGAAGCTCATGGAAACCGCGACGGATTTCGGCAACCCTGTCGAGCCGGCGGCCGGCGTTTGCAGCCGTGACACTCGCCACCCGGTGGATGGCCGCCTCACGATGCATCCCCCGGCGGCCCGAGAGGTCGAAAGCCAGTTCGAGCATCCAAGTCTGCTCGACCGATTCCGGCATGCCATCAATGCGCTCACGGCTGTAGCTCAGGGTGGGATTGGGAAACAGGCCGGCAGCCAGTACATCGGCTTCAGCGGCCTGTGCCGCGCCACGCTCCAGATCGGCGAGATCGGTGCGCGCCAGCCCTAGGCGGACAGCCTCGGCCTCGGTGAGCGGAGATTGTGCCCATACCGCCAACGGCAGCGCAAGCAAGAATACGGATAGCGTGATTCGCATGGTTTTCCTCGTGATAAGTCAATGGAACGAAGAACACCGGCGTGCGAAGCACGACCGCGACTGAAGTCGCGTTGAAGCAAACGCTCGCCGGTCAGGCGTGCGCTAGAGGGGGACGATCGAGAAGCGGGGGGACGTGGGTGAGGAAGGCCGCAGGCGGATGCAGAATCGGCCCGTCGCGCAAGCTTATATCCAGCGTGAGGCCGGGCTCCATAAGCGGGATTGAGGAGAAGACGGGATGGCAATGGCCATGATGTTCGTCCTCGTTATGGTCCTTGCTATTTGTGTCGCCAGCGGCTTCGTGACCAGAATGGCAGCTTTCATGATGGTCATGATCGTGGGTATGAAAGCCCGACGTGGCCACGCCTTCCACCTTGTGCCCATGCAGCCCGACCGTCGCAGACCAGGCAAGCTGGAGCGGAACGATGAGCATGATGATCAGGGCGATGAGGCGACGCATGGCGGACATTCTACAGAATTAATGGTATCCACCAAGGGGGCGTTCATACACTGCAGTTAAGCGAAGCTGCAAAATACCGGCCATTGAACTGAGCTAACCTCACCGTCAGCAATGGCCGGATTCTGTTGAAAAACGTCTGCGAGGCCTTGACTGACGTGTCTTCCTGAAAGTTGGCCCCTCAGGATTGCCCATATTCAACGATCGTTAATGAGTTGGTGGTTTGGATACCCCCAAAACTCTGCCACAAACCACCTCCAAAGAGTTTTTCAACAGAATCCCGAGAATGAGCCCGTCACAGCAATTCGCACGAGCTTCCGCTCTTGACTGATACCTGCGCCTCACCCACGCCATTCACATCAGAGTTTCCTGGCTGCAAAAAAAGAGGGCGGAATCCCGCCCTCCCGTTCACCATGCTCCGTCTGATCAGGCCGGTTGTGCCTCTGCCTTCTCGAAACTGAACACCCCGTCACGCGCATCCACCCGGATGGTGTCCTTGGCGGCAAACTGCCCGCCGAGGATTTCGCGTGCCAGTGCGTTTTCGAGTTCGCTCTGGATGGCGCGCTTGAGCGGCCGTGCGCCGTATAGCGGGTCGAAGCCGGCCTTGGCGATTTCGGCCAGTGCGGCCTCCGACACCTCCAGTTTCATCTCCATCTGCGCCAGGCGTTTTTCCAGGCCCTGCAACTGGATGCGGGCGATGCTGGCGATGTGCTTCTCGTCCAGCGCGTGGAACACGACGACTTCGTCGATACGGTTGATGAATTCCGGGCGGAAGTAGGACTTCACTTCGGCCAGCACGGCGAGCTTGACCACCTGGTAGTCGTCGCCTTCCATCTGCTGGATCATCTGGCTGCCCAGGTTGGAGGTCATCACGATCACGGTGTTGCGGAAGTCGACGGTGCGGCCCTGGCCGTCGGTCAGGCGACCGTCGTCGAGTACCTGCAACAGCACGTTGAACACGTCCGGGTGCGCCTTTTCCACTTCGTCCATCAGGATGACGGAATAGGGCTTGCGGCGCACGGCTTCGGTCAGGTAGCCG
>JANJUT010000222.1 GCA_024710445.1 Thiobacillus sp. | reverse complement strand
TTTTTGTGCGGCGGAATCCTGTCGAGCACGCTGGCGGTGCACAGCACCCGGGTATCGCCCATGCTGACGAGCACCGAGCCTTCGGCATGCTTGGTAAAACCACGGGTGAACGACAGGGTGCGCAGTGCATCGGGCGCGCGGCCGCTGGGACGGGTAAGGGTGGACATGGCTGCAGACTGAAAAGTGGAAAGCGCGATTTTACCGCGCCCACTCCGGGCATGGGCAGCTGTCCATGCCCGCAACCCTGTCTTGCTGCAGCCTACTTGGCGGAAATCTTCTGGATGGCCTGCTGGATTTCGGCAATCGCGCGTTCGATTTCGTCATCCGACACTGCCGGGGTGCCGGGCAGCGGGCGCATGGCATTGATCTGCGTGGTAACGCCGCCATCCGGCAACGCCAGGGTGGAAATGGAATCCTTGCTCGGCATGCGTGCCTCACCCCAGGTCATGGCGATGAGGCTGAGGTTGTCGCCGTGTTCGCCGCCGCGAAATTCGGCGTGGTCCATCAAATGACGTACCGCATCATCCAGCGTGTAGGCGTGCAGCAGGGCCGACAACTCATGGGCATTGATCATGCCCCAGATGCCGTCGGTGCACAGCAGCATGGTGTCGGCGTCGTGCAGCGGAATCGGCGCATTGCATTCCACCTGCGGCGAAACATAGCCGCCCAGGCAGTTGGAGACCTTGTTGCGTTCCGGGTGATGCCCGGCTTCCTCTTCGCTGATGATGCCGTCGCGCACCAGTTGGGCTACCGCAGTGTGGTCTTCGGTACGCGCAATCAGGCTGCCATCGCTGAACAGATACAGGCGTGAATCGCCCACATGTGCCCAGTACGCGGTGTTATCCTGGATCACGGCAGCGACGCAGGTGGTGTGGGGAATTTCCAGCAGGTCCTGTTCAACCGCGTAGTCGTTGATGGCGAAATGGGCACGCGTCGTCGTGTCCGACAGGAAGGCCATCGGATCGTCCAGCCGCGGCTTGGCCAGTTTCTGAAACTGGTCGGTAAGCGTCTGCACCGCAATCTGCGCGGCAATTTCACCGTGCATGTGGCCGCCCATTCCGTCCGCCACCACCATCAGCAGCGCGTCGCGACTGTAGGAGTAAGCAACCCGGTCCTGATTGTTTTTGCGTCCGCCCTGGCGTGACGCCTGATAGATGGTGAATTTCATGGCCGATACTTTAGAACAAATCTTTGCTGAGTGAGCGCTTGATACTCGATAAAAATGAAGGCCGGGGTGGCGCCATCGCCGTGCAATCCATCAGGACCTTCTGCAAGCTGAAGACGCTTTGCGGGCGTTCCATGTAATTGAGCTTGAGGCAATGATCGATGGTTTCCAGCAACTGGTCGGAGTAGGCCCCCTTCCAGTTGACCGTTGCCGGCACCAGCTTGTCATTGATCAAACGCGCATCGGCCGACTGCGGCGGATAGCCCGCCAGACAGGCGTAAAGACTGGCCCCCACGCTATAGACATCGGACCATGGGCCCAGCCGTTCACGGTTGTGATACTGCTCGGGCGCGGCAAATCCCGGGGTATACATGGGCTGCAGCTTGCTCTCTTCCTGGGTGAGGGTCTGCCGCGCCGCGCCGAAGTCAATCAGCACCGGCGAGCCGTCCAGGCGGATATACAGATTCGACGGCTTGATATCGAGATGCAGCAGCTTGTGCGTATGCACCTCGCGCAGACCGTTCAGCAACTGGGCAAACACGCGCCGGATGAAACTTTCGCGGATGGAGCCGCGGTTGGCCTGAATATGCTGCTGCAGGGTTTTGCCGCGCTCGAAGCGCATCACCATGTAGACCGTGTCGTTGGCGCGGAAAAAATTGGTCACACGGATGACATTGGGATGATCGATGCGCGCCAGCGCCCGGCCTTCCTCGAAAAAACACTTCATGCCATGGCGGAAAATATTGTTGTTCTCGGTCGAGTTGGCCTGCACGATCACCGAGCCTTCGGTACGCAACACCAGTTGCCCCGGCAAATATTCCTTGATCGCCACGGACTGGTTGTTTTCGTCACGTGCCAGGTACACCATACTGAAGCCACCGCCGCCTATCTTGCGCACGATGGTGTATTCGTTCAGCCGGTATCCGTTGGGAAGCGCCTGGTTAGGTTGAGTCGCCATAGTCGAACGTCTATTATCTTTTCTTTGAGCCGGCAAGCCGGAAAAACCATGCCGGCTCCGCACCGGCTTGCACCTTAATCTATATTTGTTCCCACGCCACTCATGACCACGAGCATGACCGGGTTTTCCGCCCATAGCCTCAACCTAGACCATGCAAGCGTCAACATCGACCTGCGCAGCGTCAATCAGCGTTATCTCGAGCTGCATTTCCGCCTGGCTGACGAACTTCGCCCCCTGGAACCGCAATTGCGCGAGTTGATCAATCAACGTCTCGCACGCGGCAAGGTGGAATGCCGGATCAGCCTGCTGCCGGTTTCCGCCGACTCGTTGGATAACGGCTTGAGTCCAGCGATTCTTGAGCGCCTTGCGCACTGGCAGGACGAAGTGCTGCAACGCCTGCCCCACAGCACGCGCCTCAGCGTCAACGAGGTCCTGCGCTGGCCTGGTGCGGTGCAGACAGCCGCCCTGTCGCCGGATGTCCTGAACGAGGCGGTATTGGCGGGCGTTCGCACCACGCTGGACGAGCTGGTGGAAAGCCGCCAGCGCGAAGGCGCCAAGCTGAAGCAGCACATTCTCGACCGTCTCGGCGCAGCCGAAGCCCAAGTGGCAGGTTTGCAGCCCTTGCTGCCCGCATTGATCGCTGCCCAGCGCGACAAACTGACAGAACGCCTGCGCGACGCGCTGGGGGACGCCGGGCACGAGCGGATGGCTCAGGAAATAGCGCTGGCGGCCCAGAAAGCCGATATCGATGAAGAAATATCACGCCTGACCACCCACTTTGCCGAAGTCCGTCGCGTGCTCGACCAGAAAAATGCCATCGGCAAGCGGCTCGACTTCCTGATGCAGGAACTGCACCGTGAAGCCAACACCCTTGGCTCCAAGTCAGTGGCAGTGGAAACCTCGCGCGTTTCGCTCGAACTCAAGGTCCTGATCGAGCAAATGCGCGAACAGGTGCAGAATATCGAATAACCATAACCGGGAACAACCATGACCTCATCCACCAGCCAAGGCGTGCTTTACATCGTCAGCGCCCCCTCGGGCGCCGGCAAGACCAGCCTGGTCAAGGCCCTGCTTAAAAATGACCTGGCCATTCGGCTGTCGGTGTCCTACACGACACGCGCCGCGCGCCCGGGCGAAGTCGACGGCCGCGACTACCATTTTGTCGACCGCCATCGTTTCGAGCAGATGCTTGCCGAAGGCGAATTTCTCGAACACGCCGAGGTATACGGCAATTATTACGGGACATCGAAAGGCAGCATTTCACGCGACCTCAACGCGGGGCGCGACATCCTGCTTGAAATCGACTGGCAGGGGGCGAACCAGGTCAAGGATCACTTTCCGCAATCCGCGTCCATATTCATCCTGCCGCCATCGTTCAGTGCCTTGCGGACCCGTCTCAAGGGCCGGGGCCAGGACAGCGACGAAGTCATCGAGCGCCGGCTTGCCGCTGCCGCCCACGACGTCGCTCACGCGGAGGCGTTCGACTATATAATGGTCAACGATGATTTCGACCACGCCCTGCTGGACCTGGTCGCCATTACCCGCAGTGTTCGCCTCGAAGCTGCACGCCAGCTGAACCGGCACGCAGCGTTGTTCGACGAATTCCGACGCATCTAAACCGCACCGACTGAAGCAGGAGTATCCCTATGGCACGTATTACCGTTGATGACTGTATCGACATGTTCCCCAATCGCTTCGAATTGACACTCGCCGTGACCTACCGCGCACGCCAGCTGGCACAAGGTTCACAGCCCATGGTCGACACCAAGGATAAATCCGTCGTCACCGCACTGCGCGAAATTGCAGCCGGCAAGGTTGGCCGTGAAATCCTCAACCGAGGCCGCGCCTGAGCGCTCGCCCCACTCTCAGCCGGCACGCGAGCTTGGCGCGCCGATGATGGCGCACGCATTTGAGGCGCTGCGTCCGGCGCTGGCCTACCTGCCACCGGACGAAATCGGCGTTATCGAAGAAGCCTACGAGTTTAGCCGCCGCGCCCACGAAGGCCAGTTCCGCAAAAGCGGCGAACCCTACATCTCCCACCCGCTGGCCGTTGCCGGCATCCTGGCCGGCTGGCATCTCGACGCGCAAACCCTGACCGCCGCACTGCTGCACGACGTGGTGGAAGACACGCCGGCCACGGCGGTCGAGATCGAAGCCCGCTTCGGCAAGGCGGTGGCGTTGCTGGTCGAAGGCGTTTCCAAGCTCGACAAACTGGCCTTTGCCTCCGAGCAGCATGCGCAGGCCGAAAACTTCCGCAAGATGCTGCTGGCCATGGCGCAGGATGTTCGCGTCATTCTGGTCAAGCTGGCCGACCGCCTGCACAACATGCACACCATGGGGTCGATGCCACCGGAAAAACGCCGCCGCATTGCCACGGAAACACTCGAGATTTATGCCCCGATTGCCAATCGGCTCGGCCTGCATTCGGTCTACCAGGAACTGGAAGACCTCGGTTTTCACTACAGCTACCCCAACCGCTACCAGGTGCTGGCAAAAGCCGTCAAGGCGGCACGCGGCAACCGCCGCGAACTGGTCGAAAAGATCAAGGTCGCCCTGCAGGACAAGCTTGAGCACTGCAAGATCGAGGCAACCATCACCGGCCGCGAAAAACACCTGTTCAGCATCTATCGCAAGATGCAGGAAAAAAATCTGGCGTTCTCCGAAGTATTCGATATCTACGGCTTCCGCGTCGTGGTACGCGACCAGCCGTCCTGCTATCTGGCGCTGGGCGCGATGCATGCCCTGTACAAGCCGATTCCTGGCAAGTTCAAGGATTACATCGCCATCCCCAAGGCCAATGGCTATCAATCGCTGCATTCGATCCTGTTTGGCCCCAACGGTACGCCGATCGAGGTACAGATACGCACGGTCGACATGAACCGACTGGCTGAGTCCGGCGTGGCCTCGCACTGGATGTACAAATCGTCGGACAACGCGCTCAACGACGTGCAGGCACGCACCCATCGCTGGCTGCAATCGCTGCTAGACATCCAGGCCGACCATGGCGACTCGACCGAGTTTCTGGAGCACATCAAGATCGACCTGTTTCCCGACGAAGTGTATGTGTTCACGCCGCAAGGCAAGATCATGGCGCTGCCGCGCGGCGCCACTGCCGTGGACTTCGCCTTTGCCGTGCACACCGACGTCGGACACCGCTGCATCGCCGTCAAGATCAATTACGACCTGATGCCGCTGCGCACGCAATTGCGCAACGGCGATCATGTCGAAATCATCACCGCCTCCAATGCCAGCCCCAATGCCGCCTGGCTGAACTTCGTCGTCACCGGCAAGGCCCGCTCGCATATCCGCAACCACCTGCGCAACACCGGCGTGGAAGAGGCCGCCGCACTGGGCGAACGCCTGCTCAACAATGCCATTGCCGCGCTCAATCCCGAAGCGAGCACCCCTGAGCCCGCCGTCTGGGAGCGTGTCCTCAAGGAATATGGCGTGCAGACCCGCCAAGAGTTGTTTGCCGGAATCGGGCTGGGGCGCAAACTGCCGCTGGTGGTGGCGCACCAACTGCTCCATGTGCTGGGCGAACGCACCGGCGAACCCGCCCATCCGCACGCCATCAGCATCCGTGGCACCGAGGGCGTCGCGGTCGAGCTGGCGCAATGCTGCCACCCCATTCCCGGCGACCCCATTCTCGGCTTCATCCACAAGGATCGCGGTCTCATCATCCACACCCATGATTGCGCGTCGATTCGCACCTTCCGCGCCGATCCCGACAAATGGCTGGATGTCGAATGGGAAGCCGAACCCGGACGCATGTTCGACGTATTGATCAAGGTGGTGGTTGGCAACCAGCGTGGCGTGCTGGCCAAGGTGGCGGCCGCCATTGCCGAGCATGGTTCCAATATCGGCAACGTGTCGATGGATGAGGAGGATGGCAGCCCCTACACCGTGCTGTTCTTCACCGTTCAGGTGGAAAACCGCATGCACCTTGCCCGCGTGATGCGCGGCCTGCGCACCCTGCCCGAAGTGGTGCGGATTTTCCGTATCAAGGGCAAGAAGGATGGCCGCGCCGTATCAACCCAATAAGATCATTCAGCCCCGCAACAGGACCCTTAGCATGAACAAAAGCATCATCCAGACCGCCGACGCACCCGCCGCAATCGGAACCTATTCGCAGGCCGTGCGGGTTGACCACACCGTGTACATGTCCGGTCAGATCGGGCTGGAGCCTGCCTCCATGCAAATGGTCGAAGGAATCGATGCGCAGATTCACCAGGTGTTCAAGAACCTGGCGGCGGTGGCAGCAGCGGCTGGCGGGTCGCTGGCCGATGTGGTCAAGCTGAATGTGTTTCTGACCGATCTCGGCCACTTCCCCAGGGTCAACGAAATCATGGCCGGCTATTTCAGCCAGCCCTATCCGGCGCGTGCCGCGGTCGGCGTGTCGGCGTTGCCGCGCGGCGCGCTGGTCGAGGCCGATGCCGTGATGGTCATCGGTTAAATTCACAAGTTGAAAGCGGCCTCGCCGTTTTCCTTTCCCGTCACTCGGGCGACCGCGGCCAAACTCGCCAGGCTCGGCCTCACCCGTGATGCCGACCTGGTGTTGCACCTGCCGCTGCGCTGGGAAGACGAAACCCGCATCACCCCGATTCGCGATCTGTTGCCGGGGCAAACCGCACAGGTACAGGCCGTGGTGCGTGAAGCCAAGGTCGCATATCGGCCACGCCGCATGCTGACCGTGACGGTGGAAGATGCCAGCGGGGTGCTCGGCCTGCGTTTCCTGAATTTTTACCCCAGTCATCTCAAACTGTTCCAGCCGGGTGAAAGCTTCCGTTTCAACGGCGAGGTCCGCGGCGGTTTTCTCGGGCTGGAAATGGTGCATCCGCGCTTCAGCAAGGCAGGGGACGACACACCGCTGCCCACACAGCTCACCCCGGTGTACCCGACCACGGCGGGACTCGGACAGTCCACGTTGCGCAAGCTGGTGGCGCGCGCACTGGAAGCGCCGATCAGCGAAACCCTGCCCGCGGAGTGGCTGGCCGAGCTTGGGTTGCCGGAACTGGAAGCCAGCATCCGCCTGCTGCACCAGCCGCCGCTCGACAGTGCGCTGGCGGAACTCGAATCGCATCGGCACCCGGCCTGGCAGCGGCTGGCCTTTGACGAACTGCTGGCCCAGCAGCTCTCGCTGACCGCTGCACGTCGACAGCGGCGCAGCCATCGCACCACGCCGCTTCCTGCGCAGCAAACACTCACCAACACGTTCACCCAAGCGCTGCCCTTCGATCTCACCGGCGCGCAAACCCGTGCCTGGCAGGAAATCAGCACCGACCTCGCTCAGCCCCACCCGATGCGCCGCCTGTTGCAGGGCGATGTCGGCAGCGGCAAGACCGTGGTGGCTGCACTCGCCTGCATGCAGGCCATCGAAAACGGTCTGCAGGCGGCCTTCATGGCACCGACCGAGATTCTCGCCGAGCAGCATTACCGCAAACTGGAACCGCTTTTATCCGCGCTCGGCGTACGCTGCGCGTGGGTGTCGGGCAGCCAGAAGAAGTCCGAACGTACCGCAGCGTGGCTGGCGATTGCAGCGGGTGAAGTCGATCTTGCATTCGGCACCCATGCCCTGTTCCAGGAAGCGGGCAGTTTCGCCAGACTCGGGCTGGCGGTGGTCGATGAACAACATCGCTTTGGCGTGAGTCAGCGCCTGGCCCTGATGCACAAGGGCAGCGAGCCGCATCAATTGATGATGAGCGCGACACCGATCCCACGCACGCTGGCGATGAGCTTTTTTGCCGACCTGGATGTCTCGACCATCAACGAGTTGCCTCCGGGCCGCACGCCCATCGTGACCAAGCTGGTCAGCGATGCGCGACGCGATGATGTGGTCGCCCGCGTGAACGAAGCGTGCCTGGCGGGCGGGCAAGCCTACTGGGTGTGCCCGCTGATCGAGGAATCCGAAAAGCTGCAATTGCAGACAGCACGGGACACGCACGCAGCACTGACAGCCCAACTTCCGGAACTGCGTATTGGACTGGTTCACGGGCGCCTGAAGTCGAATGAGAAGCAGGCCGTGATGGCGGCATTCCAGGCCCATGAAATAGACCTGCTGGTTGCCACCACGGTGATCGAGGTTGGCGTGGATGTACCCAACGCCGCGCTGATGGTGATCGAGCATGCCGAGCGCATGGGATTGGCGCAATTGCATCAGTTGCGCGGCCGGGTGGGGCGCGGTAGCCGCGAATCGGTTTGCGTGCTGCTGTATCAGACGCCGGTTTCGGAACTGGCGCGGGCACGCCTCAAAGTGATTTTCGAGCTCACCGACGGCTTTGAAATCGCGCGTCAGGATTTATTGCTGCGCGGCCCCGGCGAATTGCTGGGCAGCCGCCAGAGTGGTCTGCCGATGCTGCGCTTTGCCGATCTTGAGCGCGATGTGGCCCTGCTTGAGAAAGCGCGCGACCTGGCACAACACTGCCTGCGCGACCATCCAGAAATTGCCGAGCGCCACATTGAACGCTGGCTGGGCAGCCGTCAGGCCTTATCCGCCACCTGAGTGCCACAGGCTCAGCGCCGGAACATAGGTCAGCACCATGAGCCATCCCAGCATCAGCACCAGAAACGGCAGGGCTGCGCGGAACACCGACAGGATGGGCTGCTTGAAGCGCTGGCTGGCGAGGAACAGGTTGATGCCCACGGGCGGGGTGAGATAACCGATTTCCAGGTTGGCCAGGATGACAATGCCCAGATGCACCGGGTGGATGCCAAAGTGCATGGCCAGCGGCAGCAGCAGCGGCGTGACGATGACGATGGCAGAAAAGATGTCCATCATGCAGCCCACCGCCAGCAAGGCGAGGTTCATCCACATCAGGAATTCCAGCGGGCTATGCACCTGCGCCACCACCCAGTCGAGCAACCGCATGGGCACCTGCGCATCAACCAGCAGGTTGGTCAGGCCGAGACTCAGGCCGAGGATGATGAACAGGCTGCCGACCAGCGTGGCGGCTTCATACGCCACCCACATCAGCGCCTTCACCTTGATGGTGCGGTGGATCAGGGTTTCGAGCACCAGTGCGTAGAGCGCGGTGCAGGCGGCCAGTTCGGCCACGGTCAGCAATCCGCCAGCCAGCCCGCCGATGACGCCGATGGGCATGAGCAGATCGGCCCAGCCCTCACGTGCGGCCGCTGCGAGTTCCCGTAACTGGAAGGCCTGCCGCGGCGCACCCC
>JANJUT010000095.1 GCA_024710445.1 Thiobacillus sp. | reverse complement strand
GGAATTCGAGGACCAGCGCCCGTTCTACGACTGGCTGCTCGACAAACTCGCCGACGGCGGCTTCTTCACCCGCCCGCTGCCGCAGCAGATCGAATTCGCCCGCTTGAATCTGACTTACGTCGTGCTCTCCAAGCGCAAACTCATCCAGTTGGTCGACGAAAAACACGTCAGCGGCTGGGACGACCCGCGCCTGCCGACGCTGGTCGGCGCGCGCCGCCGCGGCTACACCGCCGAAGGCTTCAAGCGCTTCACCGACCAGGTCGGCGTGTCGAAGTCCGACGGCTGGATCGACTACAGCGTCTTCGAAGCCTGCCAGCGCGACGTGCTCAACGACTCGGCGCTGCGCCGGATCGCCGTGCTTGACCCGGTCAAGCTCATCATCGACAACTACCCGGCCGACCAGTCGGAAGACTGCTTTGCGCCCAACCACCCTCAGCATCCCGACCTGGGCAAGCGCGTCGTTCCGCTGTCAAAGGAACTGTGGATCGAGCGCGAAGACTTCATGGAAACCCCACCCAAGGGTTACTTCCGTCTCTTCCCCGGCAACTCGGTGCGGCTGCGCTACGGCTACGTTATCACCTGCACTGGCTGCGACAAGGATGCCAACGGCACCATCACCGCCGTACACTGCGACTATCTGCCCGACACCAAGTCCGGCACGCCCGGTTCAGACTCGGTCAAGGTCAAGGGCAACATCCACTGGGTATCAGCCGCACATGCGTATGAAGCCGAAGTGCGACTGTACGACCGCCTGTTCACCACCGCGCAGCCAGGCGGCGAGAGCGGCGATTTCCTGCTGGATCTCAACGCCGACTCGGTGAAGGTCATCCGTGCGCAACTCGAACCCGAGTTGAAGGACGCCGCGCCCGAGCAATCCTTCCAGTTCGAGCGCCACGGCTACTTCGTCGCTGACCGCGTTGATTCGAAGCCGGGCGCGCCGATATTCAACCGGACGGTGATGTTGAAGGACTCTTGGGGGAAGTAATGTCTTCAAGAAAGCCTTTGATCCGACTCAAACAATGGCTGACAAGAAACTAAGCTTCTTTGCGGACAATGGCGTCGGCGCTGAGTGTCAGATCGTCTTCTGTCAACTGCTCGTTTCTGCACAGCAGAAAGTGGTCGATAAACACCTCCCACCCTCCCACCTCAAAATGTCCAAAAAATCCGGCATGGCGGGGACTGGCAGCAGCCCAATACACGTTTTCCGCGCCAAGCAAGCCGGGAGCGCGCATTCAGGACCCACTTGGCGCTATGCTATGCGCAATACCATTTTCTGGAGTGCCATGTGGGCAAGATTCTGCTGCTCATTATTGTCGGTGTGGTCGTTTACGCCGTGTTCCGCAAATATCAACGTTCGCTTAACAAACCGCCCGCCTCGGCTCGCGAGCAATCGGTCGAGGACATGGTGAAGTGCGCGCATTGCAAGGTGAATCTGCCCCGCAGTGAGGCGATTTATTCTGGCGGCGAGTTCTACTGCACGCCCGAGCACCAGAAACTCGGCCGCACATGAGGACATCGGCAGCCGCACGCCCCGGCGCTGCCGCGCAGTCTTATTTCGCGTCACACTGGCGCAGCCTCGATTATTTCAATCTTTACCGGCTCACGCTTGCAGTCGCGCTGGCGTTTACCGGCCTGATTTTCAGCGAGTCTGATTTATTCCGCACCGGGGCGGGCGAACGCTTTCTAGGCTTCGCCTACGCCTATCTGGTCATTGCGGCGTTATTCGTGCTGGGGATCCGCGCACGCTGGCCCGGCTTCCAGATCCAGCTCACCGCCCACATCATGGCCGACATCATCTTTGTCATGCTGCTGATGACCACCAGTGGCCGGCTGTCCGATGGCCTGGGCTTGCTGCTGGTGATTTCCATTGCCTCGGGCGGCCTGGTCGGCAGCGGCCGGCTGACGCTGCTGTATGCCGCCATGGCGTCGATCGCCCTGCTGTTGCAGCACGGCTTCAACATTCTCGGCGGCGGCCAGGGAATCGACAGTTTTTTCCAGGTGGGGCTGCTGTGCGCAGGCTATTTTGCCATTGGCTGGCTGGCGCATGCGCTCACCCAGCGGGCCTTGCGCTCGGAAAGACTGGCGCAAAGCCAGGCGGATGAACTGGCGCTGCTCAACCGCATTAATGCGCTGGCCATCGAAAACTCACCCGATGGCCTGCTGGCGGTGCGGGGCGATGGCATCATCCGTCATGCCAGCCCACGCGCGCTGGCGTTGATGGGCATACCCGTGCCGGTCATTCCTGGCGTGACCCGGCTGGCAGACTACTCGCTCGAACTGGCCAACATCCTCGCCCAGCAACCCGACCCGTTTACGACCCCGACGCTCAGCACCCCGGCAGCCCAGTTGCGGGTACGCTGCATTCCGCTGGCGATGCAGGACGATAGCCGGGTGCTGGTGCTGGAGGACCAAAGACAAGCCGAACAGGCGGCGCAACGCCTCAAACTGGCGGCGCTCGGACGGCTCACCGCCAACATTGCCCACGAAATCCGCAATCCGCTCTCGGCGATCAGCCACGCCGCGCAGCTGCTGCGCGAAGAGATGCACGATCCCGCCCACTTCAAACTGGCCGACATCATTGAAAACAATTCACGGCGACTCGATCGCCTGGTTGAAGAAGTGCTGACGCTCAATCGGCGCGATCGTCTCAAGCCGGTCACCTTCGATGCCGCCACGCTCACAGCCCTGATAGCCGAACTCCGGCAAACTGAAGAAATCCCGACAGACGCCGTCATAGTCAACATGCCCGACGCCCTGCATTTTCAATTCGACCCCGATCACCTGCGCCAGATCATCTGGAATCTGCTGCGAAATGCCTGGCGCTTCTGCCGCAAGCAAACAGGCAGCATTCATCTCAATGCACGGATACAGGGTGATACGGCGCAACTCGACGTCCAGGATGATGGTGCCGGCGTAATTCCCGAGCACCAGGACAAGCTGTTCGAACCTTTTTTCACGACCGATGCGCAGGGCACCGGGCTGGGCCTGTTCCTGGCCCGCGAACTGGCTGAAGCCAACCACGCAGAACTGGCTTACCAACCCGGCACTGGCGGCGCATGCTTCCGCCTCAGCATTCACGGAAAGGCCCTGGCATGACAGCCAGCCCCCGCATTCTGCTGGTG
>JANJUT010000115.1 GCA_024710445.1 Thiobacillus sp. | reverse complement strand
TCCTGCAGGCTCTCGGCCGCTGCCGCCGCCTGTTCCACCAGGGCGGCGTTCTGCTGAACCACTTCGTCCATCTGGCCGACAGCCTGGTTGACCTGTTCGATGCCGGAGCTCTGTTCGGAACTGGCCGCAGCAATCTCGCTCATGAGGTCGGTAACCCGTTTGACGGAGCCGACGATCTCACCCATGGTCTTGCCGGCTTCATCGACCAGCTTGCCGCCGGCGTCCACCTTGCCGACCGAATCCTCGATCAGGGCCTTGATCTCCTTGGCCGCACCCGCGCTGCGTTGCGCCAGGTTGCGCACTTCGGAGGCGACGACGGCAAAGCCGCGGCCCTGCTCGCCGGCGCGCGCGGCTTCGACCGCCGCGTTCAGCGCCAGGATGTTGGTCTGGAAGGCAATGCCGTCGATGACGCCGATGATGTCGGCGATCTTGTATGAGCTGTCCTTGATCGACGCCATGGTGTCGACGACCTGGCCCACAACCTGCCCCCCCTTGACCGCAACGTCAGCCGTGGATGAAACCAGCTGGTTGGCCTGGCGCGCATTCTCGGCGTTCTGCTTGACGGTGCTGGTGAGTTGTTCCATCGAACTCGCAGTTTCTTCCAGACTCGCAGCCTGCTCTTCGGTACGCGATGACAAATCCAGGTTGCCCCCGGCAATCTGGGTCGAAGCGGTGGTGACAGCATCGACACCGGTACGCACCTGACCAACAATCTTCACCAGGCTTTCGCTCATGTCCTGCATGGCCAGCATCAACTGGCCGACCTCATCCCTGGAGTTGACCTCTACACGGCTGGTCAAATCGCCGGCTGCCACGCGTTGCGCCAGTTGTACTGCCTGCTCCATGGAGCGCGTGGTGGTGCGTGCGGTCAACACAATGACCCACAAGCCGATGGCGCCCAGCAGACCGACAATAGCGACCACAGCCAACAATGCGCGTCGTGCGGCGGCCACGCGGTCGGACAAGGCAGCGTCCAGTGCCTTGAACGCGACATTCACCAGGTCGAACTGGAGGTCGATAGCCTTGGTCATCGCCGTGAAGTAGTCCGTACCCACCAGCCTGAACCTTTCGGCGCGAATGATCTGCTCTTCGGTGAGCTTGAACACTGCGCCGGCTGCGGCAACTGCGTTCGCAATGGGTTTGTCCAGCACCTGCCGCAATACTGGATCGGCCTCCATGGCTTTATCGAAAGCGCCACGCGCATCATGGAAATGCTCTTGCCCTATGGTGTTAAGCGTCGAAATGCGCGCGCGTTCTTCGGCAGTGGCGCTGCCCTTGCTCAGAAGCACGGCACCACGCGCACGCATCTGGCCCATGTTCTCGGTCATCTGGGGCAAGTAGTGAAGCACTGAAGTGATCATGTAGTAAGTGCCGGCCTCAGGATCGAAGGCCAGCGTCGAACTGTCGACGACCCCCTCGAGCAGCGCGAGTTGCTCGGCGAGCAACGCATTATGCTGCGCGAAACTCTGCGGTCCGGCGATTGATTTCCCGCTGACCGCACCCGCAAGATTCTGCCAATCGCGCTGGATCGTGGCGAGGCGCTCGTTGAGTTTGGGGTTGTCCAGGTCCGCCACGGATTGTCCTGCCTTGACCAGGGCCTGCTCCACCTCGGCCTGCTTGGCCTGGCGTGCCGCCTGATGACTGTCGTTACCACCCAGCACAAGGGCCGACTCGCCACGATGCTGCTGGGTGAGCTGGACCAGCCTAAGCAAGTCGCCCGAAGGCGCGATGCCGGCGGCCTCGGCATGGGCCGCGGACAGTTTTTCGCTTGTACCCTTGATGGCCATACCCGCCGGCAGCGCCACCATCAACAGGGCGAGAACACCGATCAAGGAGAACTTGTGGCTGAATTTAAGGTTGTTAATGAACTGCATCATGGTTTCTCTTTGCATTAAATGTTGTAGATATCGACGACCGCTCAGGCAGCCATTCCTTCAATCAATCCCATTTCCTCGCTTGACATCAATTTGTCGATATCGACCAGGATCAGCATGCGTTCGCCGATGGTCCCCAGCCCGATCAGGTAGTCGGTGTCGAATGCCGTCTTGATGTCTGGAGCCGGCCTCACTTGTTCCGGTACCAGCGTGGTCACGTCGGACACGCTATCGACCACCATGCCCACCACACGTCCGGCGATATTCAGGATGATCACCACCGTGAACTGGTCATAGGTAGGCGTGCCCAACTCGAACTTGATACGCATGTCGACCACCGGGACGATGGTTCCGCGCAGGTTGACCACCCCCTTGATAAAGTCGGGGGAATTGGCAATCCGGGTGACCGGCTCGTAGCCGCGAATCTCCTGCACGCGCAGGATGTCGATACCGTATTCTTCCTGGCCCAGCGTGAAAGCCAGGAACTCGCTCCGGGAGCCATCGCCGGTTTGATTCAGGCTGGTTTGTGTTTGCGTGGTATAGGACATCGATTGAATCCTCTTGTACTCGATGGGGGTTATCTGGTCTCAGAAAAACACAGGATTGGCATTCAGCTGGCGACCCGATCTCAGCAGTGCGGCCACATCAAGAATCAGGGACACGCCGCCATCGCCCAGAATCGTGGCGCCTGAAATACCCGCCACCTTGCGGAAATTCGATTCCAGGTTCTTGACAACGACCTGCTGCTGGCCAACCAGGCTGTCAACCAGCAAAGCCGCTTTCTTTCCCTCGGATTCGAGAATGACAAGGATGCCTTGCGAGGGCTCGGTAAACTGGGTCTCGATCGCAAAAATCTGATACAGGGGAATCAGCGGCAGATACTCCTCGCGTACCTTGACCACCTTGCCCTGGCCGGCGATTTCCTTCACGTCGGCAGCCACAGGCTGCAGGGATTCGATGACATACCCCAACGGCAGGATATAGATCTCGTCGCCCACCTTGACCGACATGCCATCGAGAATGGCCAGGGTCAGTGGCAGGGAGATGGCAATGGTCGTGCCCGATCCGGGCACAGAACGGATATCGACCGTGCCGCCCATCGCTTTGATATTGCGCTTCACCACATCCATGCCGACACCACGCCCGGACACATCGGTCACCACTTCTGCTGTCGAGAATCCGGGTGCGAAAATCAGTTGCCATACCTCGCTGTCCGGCATGGTGTCGGACACAGGCAACCCTTGCTGCCTGGCCTTATCAAGAATTCTGTCGCGATTCAGTCCGCCGCCATCATCACTGACCTCAATCACAATGTTTCCGCCCTGGTGCGCGGCCGACAAAGTCAGCTTGCCTGTCTCGTTCTTGCCGCTGCTGCGACGATTTTCCGGCATTTCAAAACCATGGTCCACACTGTTGCGAACCAGATGGGTCAGCGGATCGACGATACGTTCGATCAAACCTTTGTCGAGTTCAGTGGCGGCACCACGCGTAATAAACTCCACCTTCTTGCCGAGCTTGGCCGCCAGGTCACGCACCATGCGTGGAAAGCGCGAGAACACATAATCCATCGGCATCATGCGGATCGACATCACGGCTTCCTGCAGATCGCGCGTGTTGCGCGCCAGCTGGCTGGCGCTGTTAAGCAGGCGTTCATGAACAATGGGATCTAGCGCATTAATGCGCTGTTCGATCATGGCCTGGGTGATGACCAGTTCACCCACCAGGTTGATCAGCTGGTCGACTTTCTCGACACCGACCCGAATCGATGAAGACTCCTGGCCCGATCCTTCCTTGTCCGTTGCACGCCGTCCGAGGTTCTTGGCTTCTGCTGCAGGGGCAGGTGCGCTGGCAGGCGCTTCCTGCTTGGCAGGCGGGACCTGACTATTCAAAGCTGCAGCTTCAGGTGCAGCAACATCGGCGCTGGTCTCATCCGTTGTCGAATCCGCCTCTGCCGGGGCTGCTGCCTGCGGTGCAGCGGCATACGTGATTTTGAGATCATCCGGATCGAGCACGAAAGAACAAATCGCGATGATGTTGTCCTGAGACTCTGTGGTGGTCAGCATGAAAGCTGAGCGGCCATCACCCAGTTTCTCCTGGACGATGGTTCCGAGCAGACCCAGTTCTGTTGCCAGTGCATCCACATCCTTTTGCGACGCTTCGGGCAATTCGATGCGATAACAGAATTCACCTGCGGCATTTTGCGTCGGCACTGCTTCGGTTTGAACTGGCTCCAGGACAGGTGCCTCAGGCGCCGATGTGGCCATGGCAGCAGAGGCGTCCACCTGCCCTTGCGACAGGGCCTTCAATCGCTGACACACGCTGTCAACCGCAGCCTGGTCTACGCTGGCGCCATGATGATGGCCATCCATCAGCATGGTCAGTACATCCTTGGCCACCAGAAAGGCATCCACATGCTCGGGGGTCAGCGCCATCTCACCCTTGCGGATCCGATCGAGCAACGACTCCAGCATGTGTGTCACTTCGGTGATGTCATTAAACGCAAAGGTCGCCGCCCCCCCCTTGATGGAGTGCGCTGCCCGGAAAATCGCATTGAGATCCTCGCTGTCCGGGTCAGACACGTCGAGTGCGAGCAACAGCTTTTCCATTTCGGCAAGCAGTTCATCTGCCTCATCGAAGAACACCTGGTAAAACTGGCTCATATCAATAGTCATATTTCCGCTCCGTCATATCCGACTGCCATTCCATTTATTTGCACGTCCTGAACCAATCAATTTCCCGAAGACTTCGATCAAGCACACCGGGCGAGAGGCCTGGCCATCCATCCATTAGCCCCCCCCACTTTACCCAGGGCTTGCACCGCATCGCCTGACTCGGTTGTCAACACTACTATCGGCACATTTTGGTAATTCTTCATGGTCCGGGGCACCTTAATCAGGCACAAACCATCCATATCCGGCATGTTCTGCTCAGCGAGCACCAGATCAATCCGCTGTTCCCTGCTCTTGTTCAGTCCACCCTGCCCATCCCCCTTCAATCATCTCGCAGCCGGCCTGCCTCAAACTGAAAGCCGCCATCTGGCGAAGTGGCCTGGAACCCTCCACCGTAAACATCGTTTGGGGTATGCTTATGTCCTGCCTTGAACATGCTCAATCCCGTGGTCGCGCCTGTCTTTCTGGTTGATTTGAAAAAAGGCCGGGGTCGCCGTTTTCCAGATCCAGCTGATTCACCAAGGAGACACTGAACAAGTTGGTTTGCTTTGTGGTTCGGCAAGCCCGTCCTGAATAGCATCGAAGGGCCACCACGAACGAAATCAACCACTTGCCGTTCGTCCTGAGCTTGTCGAAGGGCTTGTTCAGTGTCGCGCCAAGCTGTGCACACATAGCCGGTCACTGCTGTACCGGCATGCCGGTTGATCCCTCCGCGTAGCGTCCCGGTACGGAAGTTGTGTTTGAGGGATTGAATTTCGCCCGCCAACAGGCTGCGCATGATCTCAAGCTGTTGACCTGTCGCACGATGGGTCGCTGCCCCGATACCCAGGACAGCACCTGCCTGTTCACGCACTCGGCGGACGGCAGGTTATTGAATATGGCTGCATGTTTATATGAAGTTGAAGAGCGACAACTTTGTTGCGCTTACAAAGGAGCGTTGCGCGGCTTCGAGAGTGGTCTGCTGCTGCGAGAGCCTGGTCAGGGCTTCGGTGTAATCGAGATCCTGCAATTCCGACAGGGTCTGGCTGTACTGGATGTCACGGTCTTCACCCGCAAAGTCGAGCGCCTCGAGTTCCTGCAGGCGCGAACCGGCCGATGCGCGAACCGTGAGTACGCTGTCCAGTGCCAGATCAATATTGGTTTTGGCTGTTCCCAAATCCGATGCTGCCGGCATCCCGGGTGTCTGCAGCAGGGTGATGAGATCGTTCAGGGTGGCAAATATATCCTGCCCCCCGCCCTGGAATACCGTCGAACCAGGTGCAGTGACCGACATCTGGCGCGCAGTATCGACCTGAATCAGGCGTTGTCCCACGTCACCGTTATATGTCACCACGCCGAGCGCATCTTTGGAAAATGCGGGCGATGTGGTCTGGAATCCGGAGAACATGTAATTTCCCACTCCATCGCGGCTATTGGCCAGACCCAGCAACTGGTCCCGGCGTGCACTCAATTCAGTCGCCATGGAACCACGTTCCGTATCATTCAATGCGCCATTGCCAGCAGCAATCACAGTGGTTCTCACGTTCTGCAGCAACTCGGTCACGCTCGACAGCGTACCGTCCATTTCGCTTAGTGCGCTTGTGGCGTACCGACGGTTGACACCGTACTGGGTATTGAGCGATTGAGACTGGGTCACTTCAAGCGCGCGGGCCGCACCGACGGGATCATCGGCCGGCGTCAGGATACGACGACCGGTGGATATCTGCTCTTGCGTCTTCGCCATCCCGGCCTGCAAATCGCCAATGCGGGCTGCGCCGGTATCAAACATGGTTTGGGTGCTGATACGCATGATATTTACCGTCCAAGTGAGATCAACATGTCGAACATTTCGCTGGCAATCTGCATGACTTTGCCAGCCGCCTGATAGGCCTGCTGGTAACGCAACAGATTGGCAGCCTCTTCATCGAGGTTCACCCCGGATTCGTTCTGTATCGACACCGTGGTTTCGGTCAGCATCCTGCCTGCCGCGCTACTGGTGACTTCGAGCTCCCGCGTTTTATTGCCGATCTGGCTGACGATCTGGGAGTAGGCTCCCTGATACGTGGTAGTACCGCCGTTCATCGAGTTGCTGGTTTGCAGGCCTCCCAGCAGCAGGGCATTGCGGTTATCACCCACGCCACCGGTATTGGGCCCCACGGTAAACTCGTCGCCGATTGCGGGAGCTCCGCTAACAGCCATGCTCCAGCCGTTATAGGTAATGGTGCTACCGGGTGTATATGTCAGTCCGGTCGGGTTACCGGTCCCCGTTCCGACCACATCAAATGTCGTTGCCGAAGTGAATCTGATCGTCACTGGCTGCTGCAGATTGATGTCGAGCGGAAGTGATGCATTCACGCTGCCTGCTGTGATGCTCCCCGTCCCGGTATTGGCATTTCCGACTGCCGTCCGGATCGGTGCGGCAGCTGCAATCGACCGGGGATCCGTAATCGCCACGGAAAAATCGGATGCGCCCGTGGCTGAAAAGAAATTGCCCCCAAGATTACCGTCAATATCCTGGCCAAGCTGGTGTTGCGCGTTGAACGAAGTAGCCAGTCCGATGGCCAGGCTATCGAGCGAAGCCTGGGCGGGCTCAAGGGTCTGGCTGCGAAATGCCATCACTCCGCCCAGTTTCCCGCCAACCAGACTGGATGCACTCACAATAACGGGACCGCTATTGGTCACGTAGGCAACCTCGATCTTCTGCGGATCGCTGGGTGAGGCCATGGTAGCGAGCCGGGAGGTTTTTGCCCCAACCACCAGCGGCTGGCCATTGCCGATAAAAACGTTGTAGTCGCCGTTGTCCTGCTTGACGACGGTCGCATTGATTTCCTTGTTCAGATCGAGGATCAACTGATCGCGTTGATCGAGCAGGTCGTTGGCGGGTTGGCCCGTCCCTCTCTGCATGCGGCCGATGGTGTCATTCAGGGTGGCGATCTGCTCTGCATAGGCATTGATGGTATTGACGCTGGACGTGATCTGGCTGTTGACGCCCTGATCAATCTCATTGAGGCGTCCGGACAGGCTCTGAAAACGGGAAGCCAGCGATTCAGCTGTGGACAGCGCCGCCTGACGTGCTGGAATCGAACCAGGATTCGAGGCCATTTCCTGGATACCGCTGAAAAAATCCTGTATGGCCGGCGACAGACCGGCAGCCGAATCCGCCAGCATATTGTCGATCTGCTTGATTTGCGCGTAATAGCTATCGAGTCCACTTTTTGTGGACTGGGCGGCACGTTCCTGGCCTACCAGATACTCGTTATAAATCCGCTTGATGCTGGTAACTTCGGCACCCTGCCCTAGAAAGCCTACGCCAAAGCTCTGTGGCTTGGCCGCGCCCTGAATCACGATCTGACGGTTATATCCGGGTGTAGCGGCATTCGCAATATTGTGGCCTGTCGTGCTGATACCCACCTGTGCGGCAGCGAGTGCAGTCTGACCGATGCTGAGAATACTGGTAGCCATTTATCTGTGCCGGTAGGTTTCTGGGTAAGTGAATATGATGCTTGTCAGTTGAATCGGTGCGTTCGCCGGTTTCTTGAGCCCAATAGTTCAAACCAGCTCAAATTGCCTGATCACGCCCATCAGCTTTTGTGCATACTTAGGGTCGGTGGCATAGCCTGCCTGTTGCAACCCCTGGGCAAAGCCCGCGGCATCCTGACCCTGCGCGATGACATTCTGATAACGTGGATTCGACCGCAGCAGGTTGGCGTAATCACGGAAGGAATCGGCGTAGGAGTCATAGGCACGGAAGGTATCGACCTGTTTCTGCGGCTTGCCGTTGACGTATTCCGTGGTGACGATATCTACCGTGCGACCGCGCCAGGAGCCTCCCGCCTTGATTCCAAACAGGTTATGGCTGTTCTGGCCATCTGTGCCACGAATTTCCGTCCGCCCCCAGCCGGTTTCCAGGGCAGCCTGCCCCATCATGAACCGGGCCGGAATACCGGTGCTGGCGCTTGCCTCTTGGGCATGCGGCAGGACACGCTGCACAAAAGCCTCGACATGAGCAGGGGCATCACCGCTACGCACCGCAGCCGGCAAGGGCTGCGCTGGCGCTGGCGCATTCAGGGGCATGCCCTGGGTCGTGGCGCCCGTACCAGGCATTTCAGCTTCGCCAGCAGCCGGCATCCCGATTGCGGTGGAAAGCTGGCGCACCATGACGTCGGCCAGGCCAATGCCACGGCTGGCCATGC
>JANJUT010000111.1 GCA_024710445.1 Thiobacillus sp. | reverse complement strand
TTCGCCGCGATGATGCGCAACGGCAACGTCTACCCGCTGTTCCCGGTCGATGCCAACATGATCCAGGCGAGCTACGACTGGGCCTTGCGCCAGCACAACAAGGGCATTGTCATCACTGCCTCGAAGTCGCCGCTGCCGATCCACGCCACCATGGCGCAGAGCGCGCAGGCGATCGAAAACGGCGCGATGGTGCTGCAGACCCGTCCGGGCGCACACACCGTGGTATTCGCGGTGACCGGCGACATGGTGCTGCAGCCGGTGTTCGAAGCCGCCGAACGCCTGAACCAGGCAGGCATCGGCTCGCGCATCGTCGCCGTGGTCAACCCGCGCCGCGTGTATCGCCCGGGTGACGTGTCATGGAATAGCGTGTCGCAGCCGGACGACCGCTTCATGGATGATGCCGTCTTCAAGACGATGTTCCACGGCGACGTGCTGATCGGCGTCACCGGCGGCCCCTCGGGCTCGCTCGAACCCGTGATGCTGCGCAGCCAGGCCATGCAGCGCGAAGTGTTCTGCTGGAAGCGCGGCGAAACCACCGCCAGCGCGCAGCAGCTGTTCGACTTCAACGGCATGAACGCGCACGCGATGCACGAGCGTGCGCTGGCACTGCTGGAACGCGCGGCGGCTTAAAGACTTTATCCGCGAAGGACGCGAAGATACGCGAAGGAAAAATCACAAGGGTTTCTTCGCGCCCCTTCGCGTCCTTCGCGGACAAAAATAGGTTTTCACCATGAACCCAAAAATCATTGTTCTCGACGATGACCCGACCGGCTCGCAGACCGTGCATTCCTGCCTGCTGCTGACCCGCTGGGATGTCGCCACGCTGAAGGTGGCACTGGCCGATGCCGCGCCGCTGTTCTTCATCCTCACCAATACGCGCGGGATGGACGCCACACGTGCCGCCGCGGTCACCCGCGAAGTCTGCGTCAACCTCAAGACCGCGCTCGCCGACTACACCGGTCCGGTACTGTTCGTGTCACGTTCGGATTCCACCCTGCGCGGCCACTATCCGGTGGAAACCGACGTGATGAGCGATTGGCTCGGTCCCTTCGACGCCACCCTGCTGACGCCGGCTTTTTTCGAAGGCGGGCGCATCACCCGCGACAGCACGCACTATCTGATGGTCGAGGGTAAGCCCGTTCCCACCCACGAAACCGAATTCGCGCGCGACTCGGTGTTCGGCTATCGCACCGCCTATCTGCCGGACTACGTGGCGGAAAAAACCGCCGGCCGCGTCATGGCCAGCGATGTGGCACGACTGACGCTAGCCGATTTACGTGGCGGCAAAACGGACGCCTGGCTTGCCGCACTGCACGACAACACTGTCGGCGTGGTCGATGGTGAAACCGCAGCCGACTACCAACGGTTTGCCGATGCCGTATTGAAAGCAGCCGGTACCGGCAAACGCCTGCTGTTTCGCAGCGCGGCCTCGCTGCTCACCGCGCTGGCGAAGCTGCCGCCACAACCGGTGGCTGCCGAAGCGTTTGCCTCGCTCGTGCGCGACCGCCAACCCGGCGTCATCATTGTCGGCTCCCACGTTGCCAAAACCACGGCCCAGTTGACGGTACTACTGAAACAACGTGGTGTGGTCGGCCTGCCGCTCGACGTTGCGCGCTTGCCCGCTGCACGCGCCGAGGTGGTGGAAGCGTTAACGGCAAGCATCGCCCACGCCCACACGCGTGGCCTCACGCCGGTGGTGTTCACCAGCCGTGCCGAGCGCCATTTCGCCAGTGTGGCCGAGCGCCTGGCGTTCGGCGAGGCGGTGTCCGGCACGCTGATGGACGTGGTGAAGCGGCTGCCGGAAACGCTCGGCTTTCTCATCAGCAAGGGCGGTATCACGTCCAACGACGTGCTTTCCAGCGGGCTGGCGCTGACCGCCTCGCGCGTACTGGGGCAGATCCTGCCCGGTGTCACCGTGGTGCAGACGCCGCCGTGGCACCGCCTGCCGCAGCTGCCAGTGGTGGTTTTTCCCGGCAACGTCGGCGGCGACGATGCGCTTGCAGAAGCCTACCGGCGCCTCGCGCCCTCGCACGCACAGGCAAGCCCGGCTAAACTCGCAGCCTGACCGTTTGATACCCCGCCATGCTCAGCCCCGCTTTCCTGTCCCAGTTGCGCAATCTGTTGCCGCCACACAGCCTGCTCCACGAGCGCGAGGATCTGGTGCCATTCGAGTCCGATGGTCTCTCGGCCTATCGCAACATCCCCGATGTGGTGGTGTTGCCACAAAACGAAGCGCAGGTGGCGGCGATCCTGCAACTGTGCCACGCACACAAGATTGCCGTGGTCGCGCGCGGCGCCGGTACCGGACTCGCTGCGGGCGCACTGCCGATCGATGGCGCGGTGCTGCTGGTGCTGGCCAGACTCAACCAGATCCGGCAGATTGATCCGCTCGCCCGCACGGCGGTGGTGCAGCCGGGCGTACGCAACCTCGCGATTTCCGAAGCCGCAGCTGAGTACAACCTGTATTACGCACCTGACCCGTCGTCGCAGATTGCCTGCTCGATCGGCGGTAACGTCGCAGAAAATTCCGGCGGCGTGCACTGCCTGAAATATGGCCTCACCGTGCACAACATTCTCAAGCTGCGTGCCTGGACCGTCGATGGCCAGTTGCTCGAAATCGGCAGCGATGCGCTCGACAGCGTGGGCTACGACCTGCTGGCGCTAATGACGGGCTCGGAAGGCATGCTCGCGGTCATCACCGAAGTCACGGTCAAGTTGCTGCCTCGCCCCGACCGTGCGCAGGTAGTGCTGGCCGCATTCGACGACATCGCAAAAGCGGGCGCAGCCGTTGGCAATATCATTGCTGCCGGTGTCATTCCGGCCGGGCTGGAAATGATGGACCGGCTCGCCATCCAGGCCGCCGAAGCCTTCGTTCATGCGGGATATCCGCTCGACTGCGAAGCCCTGCTGCTGTGCGAGGTGGACGGCGTCAACGAGGAAGTATCGGACGACATCTTCACCGTGCGCGAGGTGCTTGCCGCTGCCGGCGCGACCGAGATCCGCACCGCCGATAGCGAGGAACAGCGGCTCCGGTTCTGGGCTGGGCGCAAGGCCGCATTCCCGGCGGTGGGGCGTCTCGCGCCCGACTATTACTGCATGGACGGTACCATTCCGCGCGCGCAGTTGCCGCACGTGCTGAAACGCATCAGCGAGATGAGCGCCGAATACGGCCTGGCGGTGGCCAACGTATTCCACGCCGGCGACGGCAACCTGCATCCGCTGATTCTGTTCGATGCCAACACGCCGGGCGAATTGCACAAGGCCGAAGATTTCGGCGGCAAGATCCTCGAACTGTGCGTGGAGGTAGGCGGCACCATCACCGGCGAGCATGGCGTCGGGCTGGAAAAGATCAACCAGATGTGCACGCAATTCAGCACGCCGGAACTGATGCGCTTCCACGACGTGAAGGCCGCGTTCGACCCGGACACGCTGCTCAATCCCGGCAAGGCGATCCCCGAACTGCACCGCTGTGCCGAGTGGGGCGCGATGCACGTCCAGGGCGGCCAGTTGCCGCACCCCGAGTTGCCGAGGTTCTGATGCTGGGCACCCTGATCGAGCGCATCCGCGCCGCACATGCAGACAGCCTGCCGCTCATTCTTCAGGGCGGCGGCAGCAAGACCTTCTATGGCAACGCCGATGAAGGCGAGGTTCTCTCCACGCGTGCATTCACTGGCGTGGTGGACTACCAGCCGAAGGAGCTGGTGCTGACCGCGCGCGCCGGTACGCCGCTGGCAGAAATTGAAGCCCTGCTCGGCGAGCAGAACCAGATGCTGGCGTTTGAACCGCCGCACTTCGGCGGACCGGCCACGCTTTGCGGCAGTATCGCCGCCGGCCTCTCCGGTCCGCGCCGCCCCTATGCCGGCGCTGCGCGCGATTTTGTGCTCGGCGTGCGCATGATCGATGGCACCGGCCAGCCGCTGCGCTTCGGCGGTCAGGTGATCAAGAACGTCGCTGGCTATGACGTATCGCGGCTGATGGTCGGGGCAATGGGCACGCTCGGGCTGATTACGGAAGTGTCGCTGAAAGTGTTGCCGCAACCGGCGGCACAAGCCACCCTGCAATTCGAGCTGGGTGAAGCAGCCGCAATCGAGAAGATGAACCAGTGGGCCGGACAGCCCTTGCCGCTGTCGGCCACCAGCTGGCATGCCGGCCTGCTGACGGTGCGCCTGTCGGGTGCAACCTCTGCCGTGCATGCCGCCCAGGCCAGGCTCGGCGGCGAGGCGCTGAAAGAGGCCAGCGCTTTCTGGCAGCGCTTGCGCGACCAGTCGACGCCGTTTTTCGACAAGCGTCCATCGACCCTGAATCAAGGCCTGTGGCGGCTGTCGGTCAAACCCACCGCGCCACCGCTCAATCTGGGCGACGCGCAATGGATCGAATGGGGCGGCGCGGTTCGCTGGCTGGTGAGCGACTTGCCCGCCGCATTGCTGCGCGAACACGCCCAGCGATGCGGCGGCCATGCCACGCTGTTCCGCGGCAAGGCACCCGTCGATGGTGTATTTGCCCCGCTCGCGCCCGCCCTGCTGGCACTGCATCGCAACCTCAAGCAACGCTTCGACCCCAGGGGCATCCTCAATCGCGGACGGCTCTACCCGGATTTCTGACATGCAGACCACACTCGCCGAAGCTTTCCGCAACACTGCCGAAGGCGACACCGCCGAACGCATTTTGCGCAACTGCGTGCACTGCGGATTTTGTCTCGCCACCTGCCCAACCTATCAAATTCTTGGTAACGAACTCGATTCGCCGCGTGGCCGCATATACCTGATGAAGCAGGTGCTGGAAGGCGCCACCCCCACCGCCAGGACCCAGCAGCATCTCGACCGCTGCCTGACCTGCCGCAACTGCGAAACCACCTGCCCGTCGGGCGTGGAATACGGCAGGCTGCTCGACATCGGGCGCCACATCGTCGAGGAAAAAGTGGGCCGCAGCCCGCGCGAGGCCGCCACCCGGGCCGTCATCAAAACGGGCCTGCTGTCGCCGCTGCTGTTCAACACCGTGCTGAAGCTTGGCCAGAGCGTGCGCGGCCTGATGCCGGGTTTTCTGCAGGCGCGCATCCCCGCCGCCGAGGAGTCGGGTACCCGGCCGGCGCCGCACCATGCGCGACAAATGCTCGTGCTCGAAGGCTGCGTACAGCCCGGACTCAAGCCCAACATCAACGCCGCCACCGCGCGCGTGCTCGATCGCATCGGCATCTCGCTCATCACCGCTGCAGAAGCAGGGTGCTGTGGCGCGGTCGCACACCACCTCAACGATCACGACGACAGCCTGGCCGCCATGCGCCGCAATATCGATGCCTGGATTCCGCATCTCGATGCCGGCGTCGAAGCCATCGTCATGACGGCATCAGGCTGCGGCGTGATGGTGAAGGATTACGGCTGGCTGCTGCGCGACGACCCGGCGTATGCCGACAAGGCCGCCCGCGTATCTGCCGCGACCAAAGACATTTCCGAAATACTGGTGGCGGAAGCCGATGCATTGAAGCAACTCGGCACCCGCGCCGAGCCCAAACGCATTGCCTACCATCCGCCCTGCACCCTGCAACACGGACAAAAGCTCAGCGGTGGCGTCGAGGCATTGCTGACCCGGGCCGGATTCGAACTCACGGCCGTGGCCGAAAAACATCTGTGCTGCGGCTCGGCCGGCACCTATTCCATCCTGCAACCCGAGATTGCCGGGGAACTCAAGACCCGCAAATTGAACCACCTGCAAGCCGGACAACCCGAGGTGATCGTCACCGCCAACATCGGCTGCCTCACCCATCTGCAATCGGGCAGTTCGATTCCGGTACGGCACTGGGTTGAGCTTCTGGACAGCGCACTGGCCACGTCCTGATGCGGGGCGGTTACGTGTCTTGTGGTCCCCGTTTCCATCATCATGTATGGCAAAGCGGTTGACCAGAGCGACGGGTTGGAATTTGGCTCCTCATCGGTGCCCGTGAAAAAAACCGGCAGCCAATGACCCCCAAACCAGTTGATCCGGCCAGGATTTCAAACCGAACGATATATATATTCAAATGGGTTTTGCCATCTACAACATTAAATGGACACAGGGCTATCAAATCTCATGGTGACCGACGACGATCTTTTAAGCCGAACCCGCGCCGCCGTCTGGCACCCCTGCACCCAGATGAAGCAGTTGGAAGCCAACCCGCCACTGGCCATCGCGCGTGGCGAGGGACCGTGGCTGATCGATCCGGATGGCCGTCGCTACCTGGATGCGATTTCGAGCTGGTGGGTCAATCTGTTCGGCCATTGCAATCCGCGCATCAACGCCGCCATCACCGACCAGCTTGGCAGGATCGAGCATGTGATGCTGGCTGGCGCGACCCATGCCCCTGTGGTGGACCTGTCCGAACGGCTGGCGCAGCTGACCGGGCTGGGGCATGCGTTCTATGGGTCGGACGGGTCTTCCGCCACGGAAATAGCGCTGAAAATGAGCGCTCACTATTGGCGCAACGCTGGCCAGGCGGAAAAGAATGAATTCATCAGCCTGAAAAACGGCTACCACGGCGAAACCGTGGGCGCGTTGTCGGTGACCGATATTCCGCTGTTCAAGCGCACCTATGAACCGCTGCTGCGGCACTCAGTGCAGGTACCCACGCCGGACGCGCGACTGGCCGAGCCGGGCGAATCGGCCGAGGCCTTTGCCCTGCGTTGCGCTGCGATGCTGGAAGCGCATCTGGCCGAACACGCCGCCCGCACCGCAGCCTTCATCATTGAACCGCTGGTGCAGGGCGCGGCCGGCATGGCGATGTATCACCCGGTGTACTTGAGCCGGGCGCGCGAACTCTGTGACCAATACGGGGTGCACTTGATTGCCGATGAAATCGCTGTTGGATTTGGCCGGACCGGGACGATGTTCGCGTGCGAGCAGGCGCCCCCGCTCTCGCTTGCAGGAGCGGGCATTAAAACAGTCAAGCCCGATTTTATCTGCCTGTCCAAAGGCATTACCGGCGGCTACCTGCCGTTGTCTGCCGTGCTGACGACCGATGCGGTCTACGCTGCTTTTTACGGCGATGCCACGGCGCAAGGCTTTCTGCATTCGCACTCCTACACCGGCAATCCGCTGGCCTGCCGGGCGGCACTGGCAGTGCTGGATATCTTCGAGTCGGACGGCATCATCGCCGCCAACCGTGAGAAGGCTGCCCAATTCACGAGGCTTCTGGACGAAGTGTCCGCTCACCCACGTGTCCGTCATTTCCGTCAGTGCGGCATGATCTGGGCGTTCGATGTGGCGGATGTCCAGCCGGATTTTGCTGCGCACTTTCACCGGGTGGCACTGGCGCACGGGGTGTTCATCCGTCCGATCGGCAGCACGGTCTATGTCATGCCGCCTTACGTAACGAGTGCCGACGAGGTGCGCGGCCTGGCGCAGACATTGCTGGTTTGTCTCGATCATCCTGACGTTTGAACGGGGTGCCGGTCTGGGGCTTGACCTTTGCTCGCGATGAAATTAAGGTAGTAATCAATTACTACCTTAATCAGGTTTGAATCATGTCCGGCGAACCCGAGTTCAATCAACCCCAGCGCAAACGACTGGGTGCAGACGAGCGGCGCGAGGAAATCATCCGCGTCACGCTGGAACTGGCCGACAAACAGGGCGTCGATGACGTCACCACCCAGGACATGGCGGAGGCGATGGGAGTGACGCAGGGCGCGGTGTTCCGCCATTTCGCCAGCAAGGACGCCATCTGGCTGGCGGTGATGCAGTGGGTACGTAACCGCCTGATGGCGGTACTGGGGAACGCAGCGGCACAGGGGCGCGACCCGCTGGACGCGCTGCAGCGCATGTTTTTTGCCCACATCGAATTCATTGCCGGTCATCCAGCCATCCCGCGCGTGCTGACCTCCAAACACCTGCATGGCCGCAATGCCATGCTGCGCCAACTGGTAACCGAAATCATGCTGGGCTACGAGGCGAAGATCGCCGGCCTGCTGACCGATGCCCAGGCACAGGGTCTGGCCCGCGCCGACCTCGATACCCACGCCGCTGCCACCCTGTATATCGGCATGGTCCAGGGCCTGGTGCTGCAATCCTCGATACTGCGCGGCCAGCGTGCCATCGAGAAAGAAGCCGCCCGCACTTTTCCGGTTTACCTGCAGGCCATACGTCAACAACCTTTCCAGGAAAGTCCATCATGAAATATCGCCACGCCGCCACGATTTCCCTGCTGTGCCTGAATCTGGGTGCTGCATACGCCGAGGAAGGCCATGATCATCATGGCCATGTCCCGGCCACGGACAACCGCGCAGTGCTGAAGCTGACGCCGGACGAGCGCATGATGATTCTGGAAGAAATGCGCCTGTTCCTGGATGGGGTGCAGAAAATGACTTATTCGCTGAGCAAACAGGACATGCAGGCGGCAGCGGATGCCGCACGCAACATGGGCCAGAAAATGGTGCATGAGGTGCCGCCCGCATTGCGCGCGAAGTTGCCGCAGGAATTCAGGCAGCTGGGCGCGACGGTGCACGGCAGTTTCGACCAGATGGCAATGGATGCGGAAACCCTGCAGGATGTGAGCCATACCCTGAACCAGCTGTCTGCCACCCTGAAGAACTGTGCCAGTTGCCATGCGACTTATCAGATTCAGGGGCCAGTCTTAACCAACAATCACTGATCTGCCCCATCATGAAACTCAGTAAACGCAGTGTGTTTCTGGCCATCGGAACGCTGGCATTTCTGGCTGCCTTTGTCTGGCTGCTGACCACGCGTGGCCCATTGGCGCCGGTGGGGGTGGCATTCGCCACGGTCACGCGCGCCGACCTGAACCCGGATGTGTATGGCATTGGCACGGTAGAGGCCCGGCATGCCTATACGGTCGGTCCGATCCAGGCGGGGCGGGTGCTGCGGATGCTGGTTGACCAGGGCGATGTGGTCAAGGCCGGCCAGTTGCTGGCGGAAATCGACCCGGTGGACCTGCGCCAGCGCGCCGAGGCTGCCAGTAATGCGGCCGCGCGGGCACGTGAGGCGGAATTGGCGGCCCAGGCGCAGGTTGCCGAGGCGGATAGCCGGGCGAAGCTGGCACAGGCCAACCATGCGCGTTACCAGACGCTCTATCAGCAGAATTTCGTCGCCAGGGAAATGGCCGACAGCCGCCGCCACGAAGCCGACGCGGCACTGGCGGCACTGGCTGCGGCGCGTGCCAATGCCGCCGGGGCGCAGCGCGAGATCAGGCGCGCCCAGGCCGAGTTGCAGGGTATTGCGCAATTGCAAAGCAGCCTGAAATTGCTGAGTCCGATCGATGGCGGGGTGACCGCGCGTGAAGCCGAGCCGGGTGCCACCGTGGTGGCCGGGCAGGCGGTGTTGCGGCTGGCCGATCCGGCGCAGCTGTGGGTGCGGGTGCGGGTTGATCAGGCCCGCGCGCAGGGGGTGCTGGCGGGCCAGGCTGCGGATATCACGCTGCGCTCGGCACCGGGCAGGGCCCTGCCCGGAAAGGTGGTGCGAATCGAATTGCAGAGCGATGCGGTGACCGAGGAACGCATCGTCAATGTGGCATTCGATCCGGCGCCGAGCCAGTTGTATCTGGGTGAACTGGCGGAAGTCGATATTCATCTGGCCGGCGCACGCAATGTGCTGGCGGTGCCACGCGCCGCCGTCGCACACCGGAACAATCAGGCCGGCGTCTGGCAGGCGGTCGACGGCCAGGCACGCTTCAAGCCGGTGCAGCTCGGCGCGCAGACGGCTGAACGCGTGCAGATCGTGTCGGGTCTTGCCGAGGGCGACAGCCTGATCGTTTACAGCGAAAAACAGCTCGAAGAAACGATGCGGGTGCGCGAGCAGGCTTTGACGAAGCCGTGATCGGACGACAGCCGTCATGATCAATCTGGCCAGGCGCGACATCGCCCACAACCTGAAAAGCTACCTGCTGACCGGATTCGGGCTGGGGTTGCTGATCGGCGTGACGCTGACCATGGCCGGCGTCTACCGCGGCATGGTCGACGATGCCAAGGTGCTGTTGCATGCCGTCAATGCCGACGTCTGGGTAGTGCAGCAAAACACGCTGGGCCCGTTTGCCGAGCCGTCGAACGTGCCGGACGATCTGTATCGCGCGCTGCTGGGATTGGGGGGCGTGGCGCAGGCCGGCAACGTGTCGTATCTCACCATGCAGGTGTCGCGCCGGAACCAGTCGCAACGCGTGATGGTGGCGGGATACGAGGCGGGTCAGCCGGGCGGGCCGGCGTTTCTGGTTGCCGGTCGTCCGATTGGCCGCGCCCACTACGAGGCGGTGGCCGACGTCAAGACCGGGTTTGCAGTCGGCGACGTGGTGCGCATCCGCCGCAACGATTACACCGTGGTCGGGCTGACCCGGCGCATGGTGTCGTCCAACGGCGATCCGATGCTGTTCATTCCGCTGAAGGATGCGCAGGAAGCCCAGTTTCTGAAAGACAACGACGCCATCGTCGAGGACCGCCAGCGGCTCGCCGCCAATCCGGCGATCAACCGCCCCGGGCAGTCCGGCGTGCTCGATGCGGTGCAGGCGATCCAGACCTCCAGCCACAAGGTCAACGCGGTGCTGCTGCGCGTACAGCCGGGGACCGATGCGCGCGTGCTGGCCGACAGCATTGCGCGCTGGCAGCGTTACACCGCATATACGCGCGATGACATGGAAGAGATTCTGGTGGCCAAGCTGATTGCCACCGCCGCCAAACAGATCGGCCTGTTTCTGGTCATTCTGGCCATCGTGAGCGCGGCCATTGTCGCGTTCATCATCTACACCATGACGCTCGGCAAAATCAAGGAAATCGCCGTGCTGAAACTGATCGGCACCAAGAACCGCACCATCGCCGCGATGATCATGCAGGAGGCGCTGGGCCTGGGCGTGATCGGTTTTTTTGTCGGCAAGTTTGCCGCCACTTTGTGGGCACCGGTGTTCCCGAAATACGTGCTGCTTGAAACCGGCGATGCCGGGCGCGCCTTCGTGCTGACACTGGTGGTGTGCGCGCTGGCTTCGGTGCTGGCGATCCGCGCCGCGCTCAAAATTGACCCGGCGGAGGCGATCGGTGGCTGAAGAGGAACAACCCGCGATTCTCATCGAAGGCATCACCAAGCGCTACGGCAGCGGCAGCGCCGCGGTCGATGCGCTGAAGGGCGTTGACATGACCGTTTACCCCGGTGAAGTGGTGGGGCTGATCGGGCCGTCCGGCTCTGGCAAGACCACCCTGCTGAAATGTCTGGGCGCGGTAATCGAGCCGACTACCGGCAAGTTCACCCTCGGCGGCGAGGTAATTTACGACAATGGCTGGAAAACCAATGACCTGCGCGCGCTGCGCACATAGGTGTAGGACATCCAGAGCAGAAAGATCGGCACGAGCCACGCGCTGCCGCCCAGCAGGGCGAAGTTCGCAAAGGAAACGTCGGCACCGACCGCGCCGACGAGGTTCGGGGCCGTGGCGGTCTTGACCGGCACTTGGCGCATGACGCCGTTGACCACCTCGGACTTGCCGCCCTGTTGCATCCACTCCGTCTGGCTCGGTGCGTAGTCGAGCATCGCCACGAGCAGCAGCACGCCGCAGCCGAAGCAGAGCAGCGCACCGAACCAGTTGGGTCGGTAACGCGGCCCTTCGAACGAGGGCGTGTTGTCCTTGGAATTTGAACTCGCGGCTTTGGCCATTTTGAGTGCCTTTACACAGTTGTAGCGCGAGAGGGGGTCAATGTAAATTCCCCGTTCCTCGCGTCTCACTTCATCTCCTTTTCCTTCATGCGCTACTACGAATTTTCACCGGTCTATCAGGAACGCGTCTGGGGCGGCCGTGCGCTCGCCGACTGGCTCGGTCGCACCTTGCCCGCGGGCGGCCCGATCGGGGAAAGTTGGGAGATCGTCGATCGGCCCGAGGCGCAATCGATCGTGCAAGGCGGCGCCGCGTCGGGCCGCAGCCTGCGCGAGCTCCTGCGTGCGCACACGGCGGAGATCATGGGGCCGGCGTGGCCGGCTGAGCGGCCGTTTCCGATTCTGGTGAAGTGGCTCGATTGCCGCGAGCGTCTCAGCCTGCAGGTGCATCCGCCCGCCAGCATCGCCGCGCAACTCGGCGGCGAGCCCAAGACGGAGAATTGGTATGTCGCGCACGCCGCTGCCGGCGCCGCCGTGCTGGCGGGGCTCGTGCCCGGTGTGGATGCGGAGCGTTTCCGCGCCGCGCTCGCCGAACACACCGCCGAGGCGTTGCTGTTGCGCCATGAGACGCAGGCGGGCGACTCCATCCTCATCCACAGCGGAGTCATGCATGCGA
>JANJUT010000032.1 GCA_024710445.1 Thiobacillus sp. | reverse complement strand
GTGTTGATGTATCAGGCATGGCTGGAAGGCACTGTCAATTCCGCCCCCGAGGTAATTCCGCAATGAAACCAAATAAATTTCCTATTCGGGGTTTGCTCGCTACTTGTGTCTCACTATTTCTGGTCATCCTTGTTTTTTGGCTGCCCAGTGTTGAAAACGTCTTGCAACGGCTGGCCGGGTTTCCGCCCTGGACTTTGGCCGGCATTCTGGCACTGCTGCTAGCGAATTTGTTTGTGGTGTCGTTTCGGTTCTGGCGGGTACTGGCGCATTTCGGCATTGCCTTGCCCTGGAAAGTTGTTTCGCGCGCCTGCGTTGCGGGCCATGCAACCGGGCTCGTTGTGATTTCTCTGTTCGGACAGGTCGTGGGCCGCCAGGCAGTACTGCAAAAATGTGGCGTGCAGCCTGTGGTAAATGCCAGCCTCGCTGCTTACGAGCGCACGCTACTGGCGCTTGTCAGCGGAGCGCTTGGCGTACTAGGTGGATTTTATCTGCTCGGGAATTCCGTGATTGACGGCTTTTTCCAGAACATATCCCTCATCGAGATCGTGATCGCTGCGCTGGGTGGGGGAGTACTCAGTCTGTGGCTGGGGCGCTCAAGGTTTGAAACGAAATTATCAGGGCAGATGTTTTCATGGGCCAATTCCGCGCGGGCGATGTCAATCGCCGGGCTGACACTTGCCGGGCAGTTGTTGATACTAGGGTGTTTCGTGCTGGGGATTCTAGCGGTCAGTCCGGATGTTCCTGTCGCATCCTTGTTTGCCGCTGCGGCCATCATCAGTTTGGCTGCCAGCATGCCGATTTCCGTCAATGGCTGGGGCGTACGCGAGTTGGCTGCGGTATACGTGCTCGGCAAGCTGGGGATCTCCGCTACCGACGCGGTGACGGTGTCGGTGATCATTGGACTGTGTTCCACCCTGGTCATACTTGCTGCCACGCCTTTTGCCGTCAGAACATCCCCTATGCCTGAATCGGCCAAGCCTTTAGCCGTGACGGTTCATCCGGTGTCGGAAATCGAAAAATCCGCAGCCTGGATACTGGGTATGGTGGTGGCAGTCACGGTGTTTTTTCAAGTTCACTTAAGCTTACCGGGTGGCGTGATCAATCTTAACCTGGCTGATCCATTTGCCATTCTGGCGCTGGCAGCGGTGGGTTTGCATGCGCTATTTTCCAAACAAATGCCCGCATGGAAAATCAGACACTTTAACCTGGCCCTGGGAGTGATCAGCCTATTGCTGCTGCTGGGCTTTATCAACGGCTGGTTGGAAATCGGTGTCACACAGTGGGCACTCGGCGGGCGACTCCTGGGCTGGCTGGTATTGCTGGGTTATCTTTCAGCAGGATATTTAATTGTTGCAAATGCCGGTGCCCACGGACTGCGGCGCCTTGCCGAAACCATGATCGCCACCGCGGCCGTCGTTGTAGTGTTGCAAGCTATTCTGCGCTTGCTGGAATACTGGGGGGTGAACACTGACGCGCAATTGACGCCCAATTTCGAAGGCTACGCAGGCAATCGCAATGCCTTTGCCTTCCAGTTGCTCGCTGTGATGGCGCTACTTCTTGGCTATTCCCGAGTTTACGCAAGGTGCAGTGTGGGCTTGTATCTTTCCAAGCGGCCATTGATATTCTCTGTGCTGTTGGGTATCGTGCTGGCCGGACTGGTGTGGACCGCCTCGCGTGCGGGTTTGCTGGTGGGTCTGACAATGCTGTTTGTTGCCGGGGTCGGCCGTCTGGTGGATCGGAGAATGCTCAGTTGGGGTTTGGTCTTCGCGGCTATCTTTTTGGTGGGTGTCTGGATGGGTACGCAAACCACTCTTGTCCAGAGTTCCCCAACCACTCTTATCCAGAGTTCCCCCGTCCAAAGCGCCTTTTCCGGAGATCATAGCGACCGGCAACGTTGGGCATCGCTAACCTATGGTCTGGAATTGTGGCGTCAGTCACCGGTTTTCGGTGCGGGGCTCGGTGTATTCATCGCCAAAAGTTCGGCTTGGTTTGGGTATCCACAGGTCATTCACAATACCCCTATATGGATACTTGCCGAATTCGGACTCGTTGGTATGGCGGTCTTTGGGTGGACATTTTTCCTGTTGTTACAGTACGCGATTCAACTCAAAACGCATCTGCCTGCACGGCGTGTTTTGCTGCTAATAATCTTGGCATTCGCCATTTTTAGTTTGGCACATGAGATTCTTTACCAGCGCGTCTTGTGGCTTGTGTTAGGTGCTGTACTAGCGCAACCTTTTGTCTCAAGGGTGCGCGTATGAACACCCGTCCCAAACTCCTGTTCGTGGTCACCGAAGACTGGTATTTCGTTTCGCACCGGTTGTCGCTTGCGGTGGCCGCGCAGGCAGCAGGGTTCGACGTGGTGGTGGCCACCCGCGAGGGTGAACACGCGGATGCCATTCGCAGTACAGGAATTCGCCTGACCCCCTTCAACCTGTCACGGCGCGGCGGCGATCCGCTGCGTGAGGTGACAGCACTATGGCGCCTGTATCGCCGCGAAAAACCTGATCTGGTCCATCATGTGGCGCTCAAGACAGTGATGTTTGGCATGCTGGCAGCGTGTCTGGCGCGCGTGCCTGCGCAGGTGAATGCGGTGGCGGGTCTGGGGTGGCTGTTTACTTCGTCCAGTCGCACCGTGCGACTTGTTCGTCCGGTATTGCGCTGGATGCTGGCGCGCCTGCTTAACCGGCCACATTGCTTGACCATTGTGCAAAACCCGGAAAACTGGTCTCTGCTCGAACGCTCGGGCGTGTCTGCCGCGCGCTTACGGCTGATTCGCGGCGCGGGCGTGGATTTACAGGCTTTTCACCCTGTACCCTCCCCCCCAGAGCCGGTTTGCATCGTGCTGGTTTCACGCATGTTGTGGGACAAGGGCGTGGGTGAGTTTGTCGAGGCAGCGCGCTGCTTGACCGATGCGGGTGTCAACGCACGCTTTATTCTGGTGGGCGACCCTGATCCGGCCAACCCAGCCTCGGTGCCTGAATCGAGCTTACGTGATTGGAACGGGAACAATGGCGTGGAATGGTGGGGCAGGCGAGAAGACATACCCACTGTGTTGCAGGCAGCACATATCGCTTGTCTACCATCATCTTATGGTGAAGGTTTGCCCAAGTCTCTGCTGGAAGCCGCCGCCTGTGGCTTGCCGATCGTAACGACCGATGCGCCGGGTTGTCGCGAAGTGGTGCGCGACGGCGTGAATGGCTTGCGGGTACCGGTGCGCGATACGGCTGCGTTGGCGGCTGCGTTGGAAAAACTGATTGGCGACGCTGTGCTGCGTGACCACATGGGCAAACAGTCGCGATTGCTGGCTAAAACAGAGTTTGGGTTAGAGTCCGTCATTACGCAAACGCTGGCGGTGTATCGCGAGGCGTGCGCATGAAGGTATTGGTAACCGGCGCCAGCGGTTTTGTGGGCACGGCATTGTGCGCCAGGCTAGCGGCTGCCGGGGTAGGGGTGGTGCCCGCAGTACGCAGCAAGCTTGGTTTGCCGCATGAAGTGGTGGTTGATAATCTGGATGCGGCAACGGACTGGCGGCTGGCGCTGAGTGATTGCGATGCAGTGGTTCATCTGGCCGCACGGGTCCACATGATGGACGATACGCCTCAGGATCATCTGGCGTTGTACCGGGCTACCAATACCGAAGCCACACTCAATCTTGCCCGCCAGGCGGCGCAAGCCGGAGTGAAACGCTTCGTTTTCATCAGCACCATCAAGGTCAATGGCGAAGGGGGCGATGCGCCCTATCGCGAAACCGATGTTCCTGCACCCGAGGACGCGTATGCGACTTCCAAATGGGAAGCCGAACAGGGGCTGACGCAGATTGCCGGGGAAACCGGTCTGGAAATTGTCATTTTGCGTCCACCACTGGTCTATGGACCGGGGGTGAAAGCGAATTTCATGCGACTGATGCAAACCGTCCGGAAAGGATGGCCGCTCCCGCTAGGGTCAATCCACAACCGCCGCAGCCTTTTATATCTGGGCAATTTTATCGATGCGATCAGGTTGTGTATTGAACACCCTGCTGCTGCAGGACAGACTTTTTTGCTGGACGATGGTGAGCCGGTTTCGACGCCGGAGCTGATTCGTGCGGTGGCGCGTGCCATGGGACGACCGGCTCGTTTGTGGGCAGTGCCTGTTGGGGTGCTTGAACGGCTGGGCACATTGTTGGGGAAACGTGCTGCCGTGGCGCGGCTCACGGGTTCGCTTTATGTAGACAGTTCATTTGTCCGCTCGCGTCTGGGCTGGACACCGCCTTACTCAATGGCTTCAGGCCTGGCGGAAACGGTAGCTTCCTCAAAATGAATGTGCTTGTTGTCGTTGCCGCCTTTGTCATTTGCTGGGGAACGCTGGCCTGGCTGCTCCGGCGCGGTAAGTTTTTGCCGATGGATCATCCCAATAACCGTTCGCTGCATGTGACACCCACACCGCGCATCGGGGGATTGGGGATCATGGCAGGAGTTCTTGTGGCGGCCGTTTGGTTGACCAATGCTGACTTGTTGCCTGTGGTGCTGGCGGTGTTTGTGCTGGCTGCAGTATCAGTGCTGGATGATGTGCGTGGCTTGCCGGTGGCATTGCGTTTTATGGTGCACTTCGCAGCGGCTGCGGCCTGTCTGTTTGCGCTAGGGCTGACTGGCTGGACATGGCTGCTGGGCATGCTGATCGTAGTATGGATGACTAACTTGTATAACTTCATGGACGGTGCGGATGGACTGGCCGGTGGCATGGCCGCAATCGGCTTCGGCGCACTGTCAGCGGGTGCCTGGCTGGGAGGTGATTCGGGTCTGGCTGCGTTTTGTGCCGCAATCACAGCAGCAGCCCTGGCATTTTTGCGCTTCAATTTCCCACCTGCCCGGGTGTTCATGGGAGATGTCGGGTCGATTCCGTTGGGGTTCCTGGCTGCGTCATTGGGCGTGGCGGGCATTCAACAACATATTTGGCCCTGGTACTTTCCTTTGCTCGTCTTTTTGCCATTTATCGTTGATGCCAGCGTGACGCTGCTTCGCCGTGCACTGCGAGGAGAAAAGATATGGCAGGCGCACCGTTCGCATTATTATCAGCGCGTGGTACTGCTGGGCGCATCGCACCGTCAACTGGCATTGGCTGCCTATTTTCTGATGCTGGCAGGAGCGGGTGGTGCGCTGGCTTTGCTTGCCGCACCACAATACACTGCATGGCTGCTTGCATTATGGCTGGCGCCTTATTTCCTGATTTTTCTGATTATCGACTGGCGATGGTATCGCACTCGTAATGAACATTAACCCGCGCACCGTCGCCATCATCCTGCATGACATCCTGGTTGCCACTTTTTCCTGGCTGGGTGCGTACTGGTTACGTTTCAACCTTGAAATTCCACCGGAATTCGAGACCGCAGCCTTGTCTACCATGCTCTGGGTGGTGCCATTGCAGGCTGTCGTGTTCTGGCATTTTGGCTTGTATCGAGGCATCTGGCGTTTCGCCAGCCTGCCTGACCTCAAGCGCATTGTGATGGCGGTGGGGGTTGCGGCGCTGTTGATTCCTGTCGTGCTGATCCTGTTTCGGGTCAGTGATGTGGTGCCTCGTTCGGTGTTGATTCTCGATCCGTTGCTGCTGCTCATCGTGATGGGCGGCAGTCGCCTCGCGTACCGTGCCTGGAAAGAACATCGGCTGACCAGTGTATTGCATCCGGGCAGCAAGCCGGTATTGGTCGTGGGAGCAGGATCGGCGGCGGATTTCTTGCTGCGTGAATTGGCGCGCAATCCTGCGGGATTTCATGTGCTGGGCTTGCTGGATGACAGCCGTGACAAGCAGGGACGGTTGGTTCAGGGCGTGCCGGTATTTGGGCCGCTGGATGAAGTGGCGATGTGGGCGGCGAAAATGGAGGTGGCAGACATTGTTCTGGCCTTGCCTTCAGCCGCGCATGAGGTGCGCAAGCGTGTCACCCAGATGTGCACGGAGGCCGGGTTGAACGTGTTGACGATTCCGTCGCTGGAGGATCTGGTGGCAGGTCGTGTTTCCGTATCCAGCCTGCGTCGCATCGAACTCGACGATTTGCTGGGGCGCGATCCTGTCATGCTCGACGATAGCGGGTTGCATCAATTTCTCACGGGGCAGGTGGTGATGGTAACCGGCGCAGGCGGCTCGATTGGCTCGGAGCTGTGTCGCCAGATCGCACGCTTTGCGCCCGCCAAACTGGTGCTGTTTGAACAGTCGGAACTGGCCCTGTACGCCATGGAGCAGGAGTTGCCGCAGCATTTTCCGAGGGTACCCATTTCGCCCGTGATCGGTGATGTCAAGAATGCAATCTGGGTGAATCAGGTGATGGCCGAGCATCGCCCTTCAGTGGTGTTTCATGCAGCTGCCTACAAGCACGTGCCGCTGATGGAGAATGGCAACGCCTGGGAGGCGGTGCGCAATAACGTGCTGGGTACCCAGATTGTTGCCGCAGCAGCGCAGGCAAATGGCGTGGGCAAGTTTGTGATGATTTCAACTGACAAGGCCGTCAATCCGACCAATGTCATGGGGGCGACCAAACGCCTGGCCGAGATGACCTGCCAGGCGATGCAACAGCACCAACCCGATCAGCAACCAGGCGGCACGCGGTTTGTGTCGGTGCGCTTTGGCAATGTGCTGGGCTCTTCGGGCAGCGTGATTCCAAAGTTCCAGAAGCAGATTGAGGCAGGCGGGCCGGTGACGGTCACGCACCCGGATATCACGCGTTTTTTCATGTCGATTCCCGAGGCTGCCCAACTGGTTCTGCAGGCAGGTTTGATGGGTGAAGGGGGCGAGATTTTTGTACTGGATATGGGGGAACCCGTCAAAATCGCTGAATTGGCGAAGCTCATGATCCGTCTGTCTGGCGCGGATGAAGAGCGTATCCGGATCGAGTACACGGGGCTGCGCCCTGGTGAAAAGCTGTACGAGGAGCTGCTGGCAGATGACGAATCGACCTTGCCAACTCCGCACCCGAAATTGAGAGTTGCCAAGGCCCGTCCCGCCCGTCCCGATTGGCACATGGAATGCCTGAACTGGCTGGGTAGCCCGGAAATCTGCGACGAGGCCACGGTCAAACACAGACTGAAAACCTGGGTATCCGAGTACCAGCCTGGATCTGCATGAATCAGGGAAATCTGCGCTTGCGCGTCAAGGTGCTGAGCAACCTGCCGGTTGAAATCTGGCTGCACCAGTTTCCGCACAATCAACCTGTATGGGAAAACTGCGAATTCGTCTTCGAACGCGATGCCCGGGATTACGACTGGTTGCTGGTATATGACGATCTGCCTGCCCGTGAGGGCGAACCCAAGCGAACCACCCGTGAAGCGTTGGCGTGTCCGCGTGCGCATACCCTGCTGGTCACCACCGAACCTTCGTCGGTGAAGATTTATGGCAATGACTACACGCACCAGTTCGGCGCGGTGCTCACCAGCCAGCCGGAATGGGCCTTGCCCCATCCACAACGGATATTTGCACAGCCTGCCTTGCACTGGTTTTATGGGGTGGGCAGCCATGAAATTCTGCCATTTGATACCTTGTTTACGCATGCGTCTGTAGAGAAAAAACACGATGCTTCGATGGTGTATTCACCCAAATCCATGCGCCACACCCTGCATCATCACCGCGCCCGTTTCATGCACTGGCTGGTACGGAACATGCCCGAACTGAATATGTTTGGCCGTGAGACGCCACGCAAACTGGATGACAAGGCCGGCTGCCTGCGAGATTACCGCTATCACATCGCGATCGAGAATTTTATTGGCGAGCACCATTGGACCGAGAAGCTTGCAGACCCTTTTTTGGGGCTGTCACTGCCTTTTTATTATGGCTGTCCCAATGCGGCGGATTATTTTCCGCAAGACAGTTTCATTCCCATCGATATCCGTGATCCTGCGGGTGCGCTCGGTATTATTCGAGCCGCGATTGCCAACAATGAATACGAAAAACGTCTGCCTGCGTTGATTGAGGCCAGACGCCGCGTGATGTTTGAATACAATCTGTTTGCTGTTGCAGCCCGTGAAATTGCGCGTTTAAATTCGGATCAACAGCTGGCCGAGCCAGGAGCCAGCATCCTGTCGCGCAGGGCATTGAGGCAGTCCAGCCCGGCCGTGGCGTTGCGTGATTTTTACGGCAAGCTGCGTGGACGCTTGTTGCATCTGCCCGTCGCCATCCGCGGCAAGACCTAGATTCAGTGGCGCGGTGTGCGATCCAGTTGCTCGTACAACGCCAATGTCTGGTCCAGCATGTTCTGTAGCGGAAAAAAATCCCCTTCCGGAACGGGTTCAGGGTTTTGCAGGAGTTGCGCCAGGCGCTGACACGTTTCGTCAATCTTGTTGAGCGGGAACTGCCCGGCAGGATAGACGGTACGCAAAATCTCGACCACGCCACCATGGCTATAACCTGCAGTCGGCACGCCCAGACGCAGGGCTTCCAGCGTGGTGCGGCCGAACGATTCCGGTTGGGTGGAGAGTGACAACACCAGGCTGGAAATGGCCAGGATGTTTTTCAGGTCGTCGCGCTGGCCGGTCAGGCTGATATCGTTTTCCAGTCCCCGGCTGCGCACGCGGTAACGCAGCTTTTGCAGATAGCGCTGTTTGGAGGGTGAGGCGCCGCCGACGATGAGTCCGTGTACAGGCAGGCCGCGCCGTTTCATGCGGGCAATCAGCTCGATAAAATCTTCATGCCCTTTCAGCCGGGTGATGCGGCCGGGCAATGTGACCAGTTGCTTGCCCTGGGCGTGCGGAAACTGGGCAAAAAACGCCTGCTGCCAAGCCGGGTCGGGTTTCCAGCCATGCGGATAGGCCTGGCCGTTGACGCCGCGGTGAATCACCTGAATGCGCCAGGGCAGGGTATCGGGATATTCGCGCAGAATGTAATCGCGCACGGTATTGGATACGGCAATGACACGTTCGCCTTTGGTCATGATGCCGCTGTAGCGGTTGACGCCATACAGTCCATGCACCGTTGTGACAAAACGCGGGCGCGTGGCCGGATTCATGCGGCGCCAGGCCAGCCAGGCGATCCAGGCAGGAATCCGGGAGCGCGCATGGATGATGTCGACCTTTTGCTCGGCCAGGAATTTTCGCAGCTTGCTGACAAGCCGCAGTGTTTTTAATGACTTCTGGCCGATTGGCCAGGTGAAATGTTCGGCACCGAATTCGGTCAACCGGGGAGCGAGCCGGCCCCCGGCCGAGATCACCAGGGCGCGGTGACCATGCTTCACCAGTTCGTGTGCAATTTCGAGCGTGCCGCGCTCAACGCCACCAGATTCCAGCGCGGGGAGCAGTTGCAGGACCGTCAGTTTTTTTTCTTCAGCCATTCCAGTATCCAGTGGGCGCAACGATCAGCTTCGGCTAGCGGCTGCCTGTTGGCGTGTAGTGTTTCATGCGCGCACCAGTTCGTAAAACGGGTGATGCGCTGCGTGTCGGCGAGATCGGAAATGGCCCGGCCAACACGACTTTCCGGATAGACGGGCAAATTGAATACGCCCACATCGGCCCCCGCCGTCAGGGCCTCATACACCATCGATACGCTGTCAGGCGTGACCCACACCGTGCCGGATTGCCCAAGCTGGGCGGGCAGCCAGTCAGGGGAGGTTGCAGAATGCGGCATCACGGCCAGATTGGAATGCGGCGGCAGCTGCGTCAGAAAGTCCACCGGGGTGCGGCGCGAGGTGGTCAGCGTCCAGTGCATGTCTGGCGTGCGCGCGAGGATACTTTTGATCTGGGCCTGCACAGCCGCGCTGTCCCATTCGAAGTGCGGCGAGGCCCCGCCGATCAACAGCAAGCCTTGTTGTGGATCAAGTGTGGAGGAGGGGCGGATACGGTTCAACGCCCCTTCGGTTACCAGCGTATGCGTGTCTTCGGCGATGCCATCATGCCGTGGAACGATGCACAGATCGAACTGGCTGCGTGGCACACTCGGCTTCATCAACACCACTGTCCGCCCACCATGCATTCGTCGCATCGCCAGCATGGTGAGATGCGTGGCGTGGCCCGCACC
>JANJUT010000028.1 GCA_024710445.1 Thiobacillus sp. | reverse complement strand
TCGGAAGATCTCACCGATTACCTCGCCGAGCACGGTATCAAGGTGCGTTATCTGCATTCCGACATAGACACCGTAGAACGCTTTGAAATCATCCGCGACCTGCGGCTGGGCGAATTCGACGTGCTGGTGGGCATCAACCTGCTGCGCGAGGGACTGGATATTCCCGAGGTCTCGCTGGTGACGATACTGGATGCCGACAAGGAAGGCTTTCTGCGCTCCGAACGTGCACTGATCCAGACCATCGGCCGTGCGGCGCGCCATTTGAATGGCACGGCGATCCTGTATGCCGACAAGATCACCAATTCAATGCAGCGTGCGATGGACGAAACCGAGCGTCGCCGCATCAAGCAGACCGCTTTCAATCTTGAACACGGCATTACGCCGCGCGGCGTGATAAAACGGATCAAGGACATCATTGATGGCGTGTACGATGCCGACGCGAGCCGTCAGGAACTCAAGGCTGCCCAGACCGTGGCCGAGTACAAGGTGCTGGATGACAAGTCGCTGACCAAAAAGATCAAGAAGCTGGAAAAAGATATGCTGGATGCTGCAAAGAACCTGGAATTCGAGAAAGCCGCGGAACTTCGCGATCAGTTACGGGAACTCAAACGAGTGTTATTTGGTGTGGAAGAACATGACTAAAGTACGCGTGCTCATGGTCTGCATGGGCAATATCTGCAGGTCGCCGATGGCAGAAGGGGTGTTGCGCAAGGCGATACAGGATGCGGGCCTTGAGCAGATTGTGGAAGCCGATTCGGCTGGCACCCACGCCTACCATATCGGCTCGCCGCCCGACCTGCGGGCGCAGCAGGCGATCAGCCGGCGCGGGGTGGACATCAGCCAGTTGCGCGGGCGCAAGGTGGAGGATGTGGATTTCGAAGCCTTTGATTACATCCTGGTGATGGACAGCGACAATTACAGCAAGCTGATCCGGCGTGCGCCGGCGCAGCATCATGGCAAGATCCGCCGTCTGTTGTCGTTCAGCCGCAAGTATCCCAATCTTGACGTGGTCGACCCCTATTACGGTGGGCCGCAGGGTTTTGAGGAAAATCTGGACATGATCGAGGATGCGGTGCGCGGGCTCATCCGGGAAATTACGGGCGACACTCAGGCAAAAGCCACTTAAGGAAGCTGCCCCTCTAATTATTTCGACAGTTTTTCAAACAACACGGGCCGCAAATGCGGCCCGTGTTGTTGTGCGGTTACGTTTTAATGCGATTGCGTTTCCACTTGCACCAGCGGCTCCTGGCTATCGATCACCTGCGGGCGCGAGCGCCGACGGGTGGGATGAGGGGCCGCAGGCTCCATAGTCTCGGCCGGGCTGAAGCTCGCAGGTGCTGTGGTCTCGACCTGCATCAGACTGGCAGGGGCCGATTCGGTCTTGGTCGAAGGACGACGGCGTCGGCGCGGGCGGCTGCTTTCTCCGCTTTCCTGAGCGCTGACAGCCGCACCCTGGGTTTCGACTTGTTGCAGGTTGGCCGTTCCGCTTGCCATTTCCGCGAGGACGGAAGCCGGGGTGGCTGTCACTGCACCAGGTTGTGGCGCTGCGCCAGCTTGTGGTGCTGGGGCGGTTTCCAGTTGCAGGGCTTGCTGGGCGGGCGCAGCAGCGACAGGTGCCGGTGACGCCTTGGGCTTGCCTGCAATTTCGATGATTGCGTGAAAGCCGGCTGTTTCGATGATTGCGTGCGACCCGCCTGCATGGTTGTTCGCTGCCGTTTCCTGACGGCCATCACGCGGACGGCGATTGCCGCGTCCACGACGGCTCCGTGGCTCGCGCTTTTCTTCACTTCCGGCTTCGCGCGGCGTGTCGGTTGCGTCGACTGTGCGGGGCGCGGCTTCGACTTCGGGCCGCGGCTTGGGCTGACGTGGCTGGCGTGGCGGTTTGGCCGATTCGCCGTTGCGTGGCTCGGCACGCCCCTCGTTCTGGCGTGACTCGGCCTGACGCGATTCAGACTGACGACCTTCACCACGCTCGCCCCGATCACTGCGGCTATCGCCCCTGCCGCGACGTTGACCAGGCTTGCGGTCGCGACGTGGTTCGCTGGGGCGTTCGCTGCGTGCGATGGCAGCAATCGGTTCGGTTGTGGTTGTGGCAGCGCTTGCCGGTGTGTCATCGCCGCGCTTCTTGAACCAGCCGAAAATACGCTCGAACAGGCCAGTCTCCGTCTGCGGTTGGGCGGGTACAACCGGGCGTGCGGCCGGCGCTGGCTGTGGCGGTGCAATGGATTTGACCGCTGCTTCCGGACGCGCGGGCGCGGCGGCCTGAGCCGTCTGGTAGACGGATTCGCTTTCCGGAACGACGGCCATTTTGTAGCTGGGTTCGCTGGCGTCGCGCTGGTTCAGCTCGTCATGACGCAGGCGGGTGATGGTGTAGTGCGGGGTTTCCATGTGGATGTTGGGGATCATCACCACATTGACCTTGAGGCGCGTTTCCATGGTGTGGATATCCACGCGCTTCTCGTTCAGCAGGAAGGTGGCCACATCGACCGGCAGTTGCACGTGCACGGCACCGGTGTTTTCCTTCATCGCCTCCTCCTGCAGGATGCGCAGGATGTGCAATGCCGATGATTCGGTGCCGCGGATATGCCCGGTGCCGTGGCAACGCGGGCAGGGCGTGTAGCTGGTTTCACCGAGCGAGGGCTGCAGGCGCTGGCGCGACATTTCGAGCAGGCCGAAGCGCGAGATCTTGCCGGTCTGCACGCGGGCGCGGTCGTGATGCAGGGCATCGCGCAGGCGATTTTCGACTTCGCGCTGATGCTTGGGGTTTTCCATGTCGATGAAATCGATCACGATCAGGCCGCCGAGGTCGCGCAGGCGCATCTGGCGGGCGACTTCGTCGGCCGCTTCGAGGTTGGTGTTGTAGGCGGTCTGTTCGACGTCGCTGCCCTTGGTGGCGCGCGCCGAGTTGACGTCGACCGATACCAGCGCTTCGGTGTGGTCGATGACGATGGCGCCGCCGGACGGCAGGTTGACCTGGCGCGAGAATGCCGATTCGATCTGGTGCTCGATCTGGAAGCGCGAGAACAGCGGCACATCGTCGTGATACAGCTTGACCTTGTGGACATTGGCCGGCATCACATGCGCCATGAATTGCTGTGCCTGGTCAAAAATGTCCTGGGTGTCGATCAGCAGTTCGCCAATATCTGCCGAAAAGTAATCGCGGATGGCCCGGATAACCAGGCTGCCTTCCTGGTAAATCAGGAAAGCGCCTTTTTGCGAGGTGGAAGCGCCGTCAATGGCTTGCCACAGGCTCAGCAGGTAGTTCAGGTCCCACTGGAATTCTTCGGCAGTGCGGCCGATACCCGCGGTGCGGGCAATCAGGCTCATACCCTCGGGGATTTCGAGTTGCGCCAGGGTGTCGCGCAGTTCGTTGCGCTCTTCGCCCTCGATGCGGCGCGATACGCCGCCGCCGCGCGGGTTGGTCGGCATCAGCACGACATAGCGGCCAGCCAGTGAAACGTAGGTGGTGAGCGCGGCACCCTTGTTGCCGCGTTCGTCCTTCTCCACCTGGACCAGCAGTTCCTGGCCTTCTTTCAGGTTTTCTGGCACCCGGCCGCCGTTGGGCAGGCAGGAGCGGGCGATTTCCTTGAACGGCAGGAAGCCGTGGCGTTCACAGCCGTAATCGATAAAAGCCGCTTCCAGGCTGGGTTCGACACGGGTGACGATACCCTTGTAGATGTTGCCCTTGCGTTGTTCCTTGCTGGCGGACTCGATGTCAAGGTCGACGAGCTTTTGGCCTTCGACGATGGCAACCCGGAGTTCTTCCGCCTGGGTTGCGTTGAAAAGCATGCGCTTCATTATTTACTCCCGCGCGCGTGCATACGGGACAGGCCAGACTGCCGCTTTAACGCAGGCAGCTCATGCGATCACAGTGTGTTGGGTGAAATGGCATGGATTGATTAGAGTCCTGTTCCTGGAGAGTGTCACCGGCCGGGCCGGGTGGTCTTTCCGATTCCCGCTGGGTCAACCCCGGGCGTGAATGCTGATTTCGTATGCTAGTTGTCGCGTCATTGATAACATCGCTGCTTTGCCGACTGGCGCGGGGCGGGTGGTTTCGACTGTCGGCACCAACTTGAAGGTGCTGAGCGGCAGGAATCCAGACGGGCCGGGCTGGCGGCGGCCGGTGAGCGTTGTAACCGGCTTGGTGTCCAAAATGGTCAGGCAAAACAGGGCCTGAACCGAAGATAGTGTATATGAAAAAGAATGACTTAGAGAAAGATTCGGTGCGACGCGTGAAGATTGACGATAGCGCGGATGGGCAGCGCCTGGACAACTTTCTGATGGCGCGCCTGAAAGGCGTGCCCAAAAGTCGCATATACAAGCTGGTGCGGGGGGGGGAAGTCAGGATCAACGGCGGTCGTGCCGAGGTGAGCTACAGGCTGCAATTGGGTGACGAAGTGCGCATTCCGCCGGTGCGCATGGCGGCGCCCGTCATCACCCCGGCGACCCATTTGCCGCAGGGCGGGATCCGGCTGGTGCCCCACATCCTGTATCGCGACGACGCGCTGATCGTGCTGAACAAGCCTGCCGGCATGGCGGTACACGGCGGTAGCGGCATTTCGCGCGGGGTCATCGAGCAGATGCGGCTGGAACTGCCGGAATGCCGCTATATGGAACTGGTGCACCGGCTCGACCGTGAAACCTCGGGCGTGCTGATGATTGCCTTGAAGCGGCGTGCGCTGGTCGGGTTGCACGCGGCGATGCGTGACGGCAAGATCGAGAAACGCTACCTGACGCTGGTGGCCGGGCGCTGGCCGAACCCCACGCAGCACGTGAAGCTGCCGTTGCACAAACGCGTGGATGCCAACGGCGAGAAGCGCGTCACCGTGCGTGATGATGGCCAGACCGCCCACACCATCTTTCGCCGCCAGCAGGCCTATGCCCCACAAGGGGACTCCGATCCACTACGCGCTAAAGCGCGTGTGGAGTCGTATGCCGAATTCACCCTGCTGGAAGCGGAACTGAAAACCGGTCGCACCCATCAGATCCGCGTGCATACCTCGCATCTGGGGTTTCCGATTGCCGGCGACGACAAATACGGCGACTTCGAACTGAATAAACGGCTGGCCAGGCAGGGGCTGAAGCGCATGTTCCTGCATGCCGTCAAACTGGTGTTCGATCACCCCATCTCGGGTGAAAAAATGCTGGTCGAAGCACCGCTGCCCTCCGATCTGGCTGCTTTTCTGGACACATTGAATGCCTAAGCAATTTGATTTACTGATTTTTGACTGGGACGGCACGCTGATGGATTCCGCCGGCGTGATCGTCGATTCGATCCAGCGCGCCTGTGAAGACATAGGCCAGCCTGTCCCGAGTGACCGTGCCTCGCGCCAGATCATCGGTCTGGGATTGATCCAGGCCTTGCAAACCCTGCTGCCTGAACTGCCGGATGATGAATATCCGAGGCTGGTTGAGCGCTATCGTCACCATTATCTGGGCCGTGACGCGCATATTCCGCTGTTTGCGGGGGTGGTAAGCGGCATTCAGCAGTTGCATGCCGATGGCTTCCAGTTGGCCGTGGCCACCGGCAAGAGCCACCATGGCCTGGGTCGGGCGCTCGAAGTCAGCAAATTGGGGCCCTGGTTTTCTGCCACCCGGTGCGCCGATCAGACGCATTCCAAGCCGCATCCGGCGATGGTGCTGGAACTCATTGACGAACTCGACGCCGATCCGGCCCGAACCCTGGTAATCGGCGATACCAGCCACGATCTGCTGATGGCGTCGAATGCCGGCGTTGCCAGCCTGGGCGTGACGTATGGGGCGCACGAGCCGGACGACCTCCGTCCGCATACGCCGTTGGCGCTGATGGACAGTTTTGCCGAGGTGCATGCATGGCTGAATGCGAACGCCTGATCTGCGCCGCGAGTGATCTCGCCGAGCAGGGCAAAGGCGTGCGCTTCGAGATGAACCGCTCTGGCAACCTGCAATCTGCCTTCGTGGTGCGTTTTGACGGGAAGGCGCACGCCTTTCTCAACCAGTGCGGCCACGTGCCGGTGGAACTCGATTGGCAGGAAGGCGAATTCTTCGATGACTCGCGGCTATACTTGATCTGCTCCACCCATGGCGCGCTTTACCACCCTGCCAGTGGACACTGTGTTGGCGGACGCTGCGCCGGACGCGGCCTGATTCCCGTGCCGGTTGTCGAGCGTGACGGCCGCGTTTATTTGATTGAAACAGCTATGACGGAAACAACATGAACGAACAGCAACCGAACTGGGAACGCGAAGTCCTCGAAAAGCTGGCGATGTCGGCCATCCAGGAGCAACGGCGCACCCGTCACTGGGGCATCCTGTTCAAGACGCTGGGCTTCCTTTATCTGTTCACCATCCTGTTTCTGGCGGCTGGGTGGTTCGGCTCGGACGGGGTATCCATTCCCAAGGCACACACCGCGCTGATCGATCTGCAGGGGGTGATATCGTCCGACGAGGCCAGTGCCGATTCGGTGATCGGCAGTCTGCAAGGTGCGTTTGAAGACAAGAAAACCAAGGGCGTGATCCTGCGCATCAACAGCCCCGGCGGCAGCCCGGTGCAGGCCGGACAAATTTACGACGAGATCAAGCGCCTGCGCGCCTTGCATCCGAACATCCCGCTCTATGCCGTGGTTGACGATATCTGCGCCTCGGGTGGCTATTACGTTGCCGCTGGTGCCGACAAGATTTTTGTCGACAAGGCCAGCCTGGTTGGTTCAATCGGTGTATTGATGGATGGCTTCGGCTTCACTCACACCATGGAAAAACTTGGTGTAGAACGCCGTCTATTAACGGCGGGTGAAAACAAGGGCTTCCTTGACCCATTCTCGCCGGTCGACCCCAGGCAACAGGCATTTGCCAAACAGATGCTTGAAGAAATCCACGGCCAGTTCATTGCCGTGGTGCGTGCAGGCCGTGGCAAGCGCCTGAAGGAAACACCCGAGATGTTCAGCGGACTGGTGTGGAGCGGCGAGAAAAGCATCCAGCTCGGCCTGTCCGATGGCCTGGGCACCGTCGAATCGGTC
>JANJUT010000004.1 GCA_024710445.1 Thiobacillus sp. | reverse complement strand
GTCGCCAGCAACGATCTGCGCCGCATCGACCGAGGATTGTACGACCAGTCCCGGATGAACGCCCTCACCGGGCAGCCGACCGCCCCCGATTACCGCAGTGTGATCGATGCCGTCGGTCGCCGCGACCAGGTGCGCGTATTGGTTGACGGGATGACCGCCGCCAACGATCTGGGCCTGACCAATGCGGTGCCAGGGCAGGTTGTCGTACATACGGATGGTCGGTTGCGACCGATCCAGTTGGGCAAATTGACCCTCCAGTTCAAGCTGACGGCGCCAAGCAAACTCTACTGGGCTGGTCGCCCAGCCATGCGGGTGGTTCAAGCCTTGTACTGGCTGCGCGAAGGTCTGAAGAGTGGCACCCAGGTCGATCAGGATGCGATTCAAGCCAGGCTCATTCGGCTACTGCAGGACTCCAGCCAGGGAAGCGTGATTCGTGATGATCTGCGATCCGGTTTACACACTGTGCCGTCGTGGATGCAACAGTGGGTTCGCGATCTGCTTGCCAGATCCGAGCAGGCAAGCACCAAGGCTTCACCGTGAACGCCGGCTTTCTTCGCATCATCGCCGCCTCTCCTGACGACCGCCAACAGGCTCGGCACGCCGATCCAGAATGTGGAGAAGGATTTCTGGGTGTCCTGTGTGCTGGACCTGCTGTTCAGCGGCCGCGACACCGGCGAGCCACGCCTGCTCTTCAAGGGCGGGACATCGCTGTCCAAGGCCTACGGGCTGATCTCCCGGTTTTCTGAAGACATCGATATCACGGTGTTCCGGGAGGACATTGGCTTGGACATCGAGGTGGGTGATCTGGAAGGACTCTCTGGCAAGCAGCAACGACTTCGCCTGAAGGCCACCAAGCAGGCCTGCCTGGGTTACATCCTGGGCTCATTAAAGGCTACCCGCGCCACAAATGGAATCCGGGTGTTCATGGAAGTGGGTGTCTGCTATGGCAACACCATCGTGCCGTACAATCATTTCACCCACAGCGTGGCGACTGGCTTTTCAGCTTTAGGGGCGGCACCACGCGATAAACATAAACTCCCAATCTGCGCCCCATGAAACTTATTAAAAATAGTGGTTCGGATCGTGTTGTCGATGAACTGAGGAAATGCCTAGTCGGGGGATCCACATTGGATGTGGCTTCGCCGGCTTTTTCCTTGTTTGCCTTCGGTGAAATCCGGGAGTTGGTGGTTGGGCTTACGGGTTGCCGCATTGTCATACCCGCCGTTGATCCAGCAGAACTGGCTTTCCTTGGTATTGCCGCCGATCGTCCCTTTCGCAACCGTCTTCAAGCGCGTTGGCTTGCAAAGCAGTGTGCGAACTGGATCGAGAGGGTAGTTGAAATCCGCCAGGCAGCCGGGGCCATTCCACAGGCAATGCTGGTTGCCGGCAACTCCGATTCATCACATCACTGTGTAGTCACTGGCAATTGCACCTTTTCCACCGAAGGGCTTGGGATTACTCCTGGAAGCCCATTCAGCCTGATCCAGTCATCGGAAACCTCGCAGGAGTGCGCTACCCTTGCTTCCTGGTTCGCCGTGTTGTGGGATGGTTTGGCAGCAAAGCAGGATGCCAAGAATGCATTACTCGATAAGCTCAAGGCGTTTGTCGAGCCCAAAAAACCCGCTCTCATTTATTACCAGATTCTCTACCAGCTTTTCAAAGACCAGGGAGACGAGCTGGACGAAGAACGCATCGTCAAATCAGCCACCGGTATTAAGAACACCACCGTCTGGAAGAAACTCTACAAATTCCAGCGTGATGGCGTGGTCGGCGCCATCGATAAGCTTGAGCGCCATGGCGGGTGCATCATTGCCGACAGCGTGGGGCTGGGTAAAACCTTCGAAGCCCTCGCCATCATCAAATACTATGAACTACGCAATGACCGTGTTCTGGTGCTGGCACCCAAGCGTCTTCGCGAAAACTGGACGATCTATAAGACCAATGACAAAAGAAATGTGTTGGCTACCGATCGATTCAACTACGACGTCCTCAATCACACCGATTTGTCCCGGGACAATGGCCAGTCAGGCGACATCGACCTTGCTCATGTCAATTGGGGAAACTACGATCTGGTGGTGATCGACGAGTCGCATAATTTCCGCAACAAGGCCACCCACAAGGATCGCGACACCCGTTATAGCCGGCTCATGCGTAACATCATCCAGTCCGGCGTAAAAACCCGGGTTCTGATGCTCTCAGCCACCCCGGTCAACAACCGCCTGTCCGACCTTAAAAACCAGATTGCTTTCGTGACCGAGGGTGACGATACCGCTCTGTCAGAGCAGGGAATCCCCAGCATCGAGGCCACCGTCCGCCAGGCACAGCTCCAGTTCAACCGCTGGCTCAACCTGGAGGAAACGGATCGCAAATCCTCCCGGCTGATGGATATGTTGGGGTTCGATTACTTCAAGTTGCTCGACCTTCTCACCATCGCCCGCTCACGTAAGCACATTGAGAAGTATTACGGTACCGACGAAACCGGCAAATTCCCGGAGCGTCTCAAGCCCATCAATATCAAGGCGGATGTGGACCTTACTGGCACCTTTCCCGCCATCCGCGATGTCAACAATGAAATCCGCCGTCTCAACCTTTCTGTTTATGCCCCAATGCGCTACGTGCTGCCACATAAACAGGCGGCCTACGACGCCAAATACAGCACCCAGATTCGTGGCGGCGAAAGCTTTTTCCGCCAGGTAGACCGGGAAGAAAGCCTGATTCACCTGCTACGCGTGAACATCCTTAAGCGCATGGAAAGCTCCGTCGCTTCCTTTGCCCTGACTATTCAGCGCCAGCTTGCCGATGTGGAATCCATGATCGCTCGCATTGAAGCGCACGAAGAATCGGTGGAAGAGATATCCATCGACGACGTGGAAGTCGACGATCCCAACTACGAAACCTTGCTCATTGGCCGCAAGGTCAAAGTATTGCTTCAAGACGTTGATCGCGTGCGCTGGCAGCAAGACCTTATTGAAGACCGCAATCGGCTGCACACCTTGCTTTCGGCAGCACGTCTGGTGGACGCCTCTCGCGATGCCAAGCTGGCCGCACTGAAAGAAGTCATCACCCGCAAGTGCAGCGAACCGCTCAACCCGGGCAATCGCAAAGTCATTCTGTTCACCGCCTTTGCCGACACCGCCGATTACCTCTACCGAGAATTGTCTGGCTGGGCGCAACAAGAATTAGGTCTGCACAGTGCCGTGGTAACTGGCACAGGTGGCAACAAGGCCACGCTGCCCGGCCTGCGCAAAGACTTGGCCAGCATCCTTTCCACCTTCGCGCCACGTGCCAAGGAACGGCCGGCGGAACTGGCCGAGGACGGCGATCTGGACCTGCTCATTGCTACCGATTGCATCAGCGAAGGTCAGAACCTTCAGGACTGCGACGCCCTGATCAACTACGACATCCACTGGAACCCGGTGCGAATCATCCAACGTTTTGGCCGGATCGACCGTATCGGATCGCCCAACCAGCGCATCCAGCTCATCAACTTCTGGCCCAACATGGAATTGGAGGAGTACATCAACCTGGAACAGCGCGTCAGCGGCCGCATGGTCTTGCTCGATATCTCCGCCACTGGGGAGGAAAACCTTATCGAGCAGCAATCCGGCAACCCGATGAACGATCTGGAATACCGCCGCCAGCAACTCATCAAGATGCAGGAAACCGTCATCGACCTGGAAGACCTGTCCAGCGGCGTGTCCATCACCGACCTGACACTCTCCGATTACCGTATCGACCTGGCAGGCTTCCTCAAGGAGCATTCCGGCCAACTGGACAGTCTTCCCCTGGGCACCTTTGCCGTGACCACCACGCCGGAAGCAGCCATTGCGCCTGGCATCCTCTTCTGCCTGCGCGCCGAGGGCGATGCAGCCAACCGGGCCGCCGACCCCGGTTATCCACTGGCACCGTATTACCTGGTGCATATTGGCGACGACGGCGCAGTGCTATTGCCCTACACCCAGGCGAAACAGGCACTCGACACCTTGAAGCGCGTCTGCATGGGCCGCGACCTGCCGGATGCAGGTGCATATGCGCGCTTCGACAAAGCCACAAAGGACGGCCAGGACATGAGCCATGCGCAGTTACTGCTCGCCAAGGCCGTGGCGACTATCGTCGGCAAAAAAGAAGAACGGGCCGTCGCCAGTTTGTTTACTCCGGGCGGCACCCATGCGCAAAAGGGCGAGTTCGCCGGCAGCAACGATTTTGAAGTGGTCGCGTTTCTGGTGATCCTGCCTGAAGCAAGTGCATGAACACCGCCGATCTGATTGCCGCCCTCAATTTGCCCGGCAGCGCACAGGTCGATCAGCGCGTGCCCAAGAAGTTGCTGGTGGAAAACGGTGCGCCCACCGCTGCCGACAAGCGCCTCATTAACGAAGGTATTGAAGAAATTCAATGGCTCTCAGCGCTCAAACCCACCACGATAGGTGTACCGGAATACCGCGACGAAGCACGGGAATACCTGGAAATCGCCGTGTTGGTCATCACCCTGCGCGCGGATGCCAAGGCCGGGCGGCTGGCTGAACTGGCCCATCGCGCCATACCGTACCCTGTGTTCCTGATGCTGGCGGGCGACGCCAGCCTGAGCCTCTCGCTCGCCCACAAACGCTGGGCGCAGAATGAGGCTGGCAAGGTGGTGCTCGATGGCGCAGCCGTCGAGGTCCATCTGACCGAGTCACAGGACACCCAACCGATGCAAGGCTTCCTGACCGCCCTCGCGCTCGCCAACCAGCCACGCGCCCACTTGCTGGCCCTGTATCAAGGCTGGATGGATACCCTGATCGCCTATCAGGTGGCGGGTAAGACCGGGCAATTTGTTCTGGCCGATAGTCCCGAACAAACCGCCGCGCGCCGACAGGCTCTGCGCGATAGCCAGGAACTGGAAGTGAAAATTGTTAGCCTGCGTACCCAGGCCAATAGGGAAAAGCAGCTTGCGAGGCGCGTCGAGCTGAATCTTGAACTTCAGCGGCTCCAACATGAACTGGAGTCTGCCACCCAGAAGATGATCTTGTCGGGCTACTGGTCGAAGGCCAAAACAAGGAATTAAATACAAAATAAACTATTTTTTAGTAAATACACTACAATAAATCAAATAATATTTAGCAGGAGGCACGTCATGCTGCTTGAATTCCGTGTCCGCAATTTTCGCTCCATCCGTGATGAGCAAGTCATCAGCATGGTCGCGTCCAAGGACAAGAAGATGGCCGATACCCACCTGGCCTCGACCGGGCTTAAGAACCCGTCCCACGTCGTGCGTAGTGCCGTCGTGTATGGCCCCAACGCCAGCGGTAAATCGACCCTGCTTCTGGCGCTGAATTTCATGCGTGGCGTGGTGGCAGAATCCGCCACCACCATGCAACTCGGCCAAACTTTCAACATCCAGCCATTTCGCCTGGACGCAGCCTGGGCAGCGCAACCCACCGAGTTTGAAGTTACCTTCATGCTGGGGGGGGTGCGTTATCAATACGGCTTCACCCTCACACCCGAACGCATCGTGGACGAATGGCTGATGGTGTATCGCACCGCCAAGCCGCAGCAGTGGTTCAGCCGGCATTTCGACGAGAAAACCCAAAGCTCGATCTACGAGTTCAGTTCGCATCTCACCGGCCCACGCAAGCTGTGGCAGGAAACCACTCGGCCCAACGCATTGTTCCTGTCCACCGCCGTGCAGCTCAACAGCGAACTCTTGGGACCGATATTCCGCTGGCTGGTGGAGCAACCCGTGTACTTTGGGGCAGGGCTGGTTCCGCCGCCGGACTTCACCACCGCGCTGCTCCAGACCGAGGCGGGTAAACGCGCGGTGAGCGACTTTCTCGCCTCGGCGGATATCAGCATTAGCGATGTGGTGAGCGTGCCGCGCCAGGGCATCCGCCAGAACATCATGTTTGGGCCGGAGGGCACGCAAGTCACTCGCGAAGAACATGAAATGCTCATGCCGCAATTCGTACACAAAACCGAGCACGGTTCCGCTAGCTTCGAGTTGCACGAAGAATCCCAGGGAACCCAGCGCCTGTATGCGATGGCCGCTCCCGTACTTGACGTGCTTCAACATGGCCGGCTTCTAGTCGTGGACGAACTCGACAGCAGCCTGCACCCCCTGCTGGTGCGTCGTCTGGTGCGCCTTTTCCACCAGCCGGAACACAACCCACTGGGGGCGCAACTGCTCTTCACCACCCACGACACCTCGCTGCTCGACCGCACCTTGTTCCGGCGCGACCAAATCTGGTTCACCGAAAAAGACCGCGACCAGGCCACCCGCCTGTACCCGCTCACCGACTTCAGCCCGCGCGAGACCGAAGCCTGGGAACGCGGCTACCTGGTCGGGCGATATGGCGCCGTGCCGTTCTTCAGCGAATCCCCCCCCGCCAAGGCGGTGGTCTGACAGGCCGCGGAGGGGAGCACATGGGAAAAGACAATCAACCCAAGGCACGACAAGCGGCAGATTTGGCGCGAAAAAGCGGCAAACGCGCGAGTTACGACCGCATCCTGATCGTCTGCGAAGGCAGCAAGACTGAGCCCCTGTACCTAGGGGAAATCCGCGCCGAATACCGCCTGCCCACAACAAATGTGCAGGTGCATCCAAGCCAGTTCGGCACCACACCCTTACAGGTGGTGGAATACGCAGAACACCTGTTCGTGGAGGGCAACGCAGTCCAAGACATCTCGCCGCGCGGCTTCGAACAGATTTATGCCGTGTTCGACCGCGACGACCACGGCACTTACCACAATGCACTGGCCAAGGCCGCCGCGCGACATGGCAAGTTGCGCAACGATCTCAACAAGTCCGTGAGTTTTGCCGCCATAGCCTCAGTACCCTGTTTCGAGCTCTGGCTGCTGTTGCACTTCGAGGAGGCGCTTGCCCCGCTGCACCGTGCCGAGGTTTACCAGAGGCTGCGCCCCTACCTTCCCGGCTACGACAAGGGCCAGCCAGGACACTACGCCAACACAAAACACCATCTGGCCGACGCCACACAACGCGCCGAGCATCTGACCAAGCTGGCCGACGCCTACGACGGCGCAGCTCCCTACACTGACCTCCATCGCTTGGTGCGCCTGCTCACCACGCTCAAGCCCTGAATACCGAGACCGCCATGCAGAAAATTGAAGCCTCTGATCCTGAAACCCGCTCCGCTGACATCGTGGCCGGCAACATCGACACGCTCAAAGCCCTGTTCCCCGAAGCCTTTACCGAGGGCAAGGTCGATTTCGAGGTGTTGAAGCAACTACTGGGTGGCGCGGTTGAGGAGCGCGAGGAGAAATACGGCCTCAACTGGCATGGCAAGCGTCGTGCGCGGCAACTGGCGCTCACGCCCAGCAACGGCACCCTGCGTCCTTGCAAGGAAGAAAGCGTGGACTGGGACAGCACGCAGAACCTGATGATCGAGGGCGACAACCTGGAGGTGCTCAAGCTCTTGCAGAAAAGCTATGCCGGCAAGGTCAAACTCATCTACATCGACCCGCCGTATAACACCGGCAAGGATTTTGTGTACCCGGATAACTTTCAGGACAACATCAAAAACTACCTGGAACTGACCGGGCAGGTTGAGGGTGGACAAAAAGTCAGCTCAAACACTGAGGCCAGCGGGCGATTTCACACCGACTGGCTCAACATGATGTATCCCCGCCTCAAGCTGGCACGAAATCTATTGCGAGAGGATGGGGTGATTTTCATCAGCATTGATGATTGTGAAATTCAGAATTTGAGAGCGACTTGTGACGAAGTGTTTGGAGAAGAGAGCTTTATTGCTCAGGTCGTCTGGGAAAAAATGTACACAACAAAAAATGACGCGAGCAAAATTTCAGCGAGCCATGACTATATTCTTGTGTATGGCAAACAAGAGGGCGCCAATTCCCCTGTTAGCCTTCTCCCACGTAATGAAGCGATGGACGCGAGATATACGAACCCGGACAGCGATCCCCGTGGCCCTTGGAAACCAATCCCACTTTATGCAGACGGCGAGAGGAAGAACGGGAGGTACCCGATCTCAGGTTCAACAGGCTTAATTTTTTACCCTCCGTCGAGTGCGCATTGGCGATACATAGAGAATGACGTACAGAGCCTTATTGCAGACAACCGTATTTGGTTTGGACGCAATGGTGACAGTCAGCCGAACCTCAAGCGGTTCTTGTCCGAGCTAAAGGATGGGGTTAAGGCAAAAACCCTGTGGCCACACAAAGAAGTTGGTAGCAATGACACAGCCAGCAGGGAAATTAAGCTGCTGTTTGAGTGCTCTGATTCGCCATTTAGTTTTCCGAAGCCAACAACATTGCTGTCTCGGATCATTGAACTAGGTGCAAAAGACAATGATGCCCTAGTTCTAGATTTCTTCGCCGGTTCTGGCACTACCGGCCACACCGTCATGGTGCAAAACGCCACCGATGGCGGCAACCGCCGCTACATCCTCGTTCAACTCCCCGAACCGCTCGACCCCGAAAACAAAGACCAAAAAACCGCCGCCGACTTCTGCGACCAATTGGGCAAATCTCGCACCATCGCCGAGTTGACCAAGGAGCGCCTGCGCCGCGCCGCCGCCAAGGTCAAAGCCGACAACCCGATGTTTGCCGGCGACACCGGCTTCCGAGTGTTCAAACTCGACAACTCCAACATCCGCGCATGGAACCCCAACCCGGACAATCTGGAAGAGACGCTGTTCGCCCACCAGGAACACTTGCTGGAGAGTCGCACCGAAGCTGACGTTCTTTATGAGTTGCTACTCAAGCTCGGCCTCGACCTCTGTGTGCCTATCGAACGACGGGTCATCACCGGAAAGGACGTCTACGTCGTGGGTGGCGGCGTTCTGATGGCTTGCCTTGCGACCAGCATCACCCGCGACCAAGTCGAACTGCTGGCGCAAGGCGTCATCGCCTGGCACAAGGAACTTGCCCCCGCCGGTGACACGACCTGTGTGTTCCGCGACAGTGCCTTCGCAGACGATGTGGCCAAGACCAATCTGGCCGCCATTCTGGAGCAGCACGGCATACAGAACGTGCGAAGTCTGTGAGGACTCGGCGATGAAACTGCATTTCGAGCCCAACCTTGACTACCAACTGCAAGCCATCGAGGCCGTTTGTGACTTGTTTCGTGGCCAGGAGGTGTGCCGTACCGAGTTCACGGTGACGATGAAGGTGCCACCTACCGTTACCGACGACATGTTTCCCGGCACGGTGTCGCAGCAAATGACGCTGGGAGTTGCCGAGTCGGACTTGGGTGTTGGCAACCGCCTGACCCTGCTGGACGATGAGCTGCACAAGAATCTGGCCGACATCCAGTTGCGCGGTGGCTTGCCGCCTTCCGGCACGCTAGCCTCTGGCGACTTCACCGTCGAGATGGAAACCGGCACGGGCAAAACCTATGTCTACCTGCGCACCATATTTGAACTCAACAAGCGCTACGGCTTCAGCAAGTTTGTCATCGTGGTGCCGTCGGTGGCGATCAAGGAGGGCGTCTACAAGACTTTGCAGATCACCGTGGATCACTTCAAGGGACTCTACGCAGGTGTGCCCTTTGACTACTTCCTCTACGACTCAAACAAGCTCGGGCAGGTGCGCAACTTCGCCACCAGCTCGAACATCCAGATCATGGTGGTTACGGTCGGAGC
>JANJUT010000292.1 GCA_024710445.1 Thiobacillus sp. | reverse complement strand
GCGCATGGGCGATCTGCAATTCGACGACAACACGGTCTGGAGCCGCAACCCGGCAGTGCAGCTGGATCTCGGCGGCTATGCCAAGGGGCGTGCGCTCGATGAGGCGGTCGATATCCTGAAAGCCCTCGGCATCCGCCACGCGCTGGTGAACATTGGCGGCAACGTGATTGCGCTCGGTGCACACGGCGACCGTCCCTGGCGCGTCGGCATCCAGCACCCGCGCAAGCCGGGCACACTCGCCACCCTGGACCTGCGCGACGGCGAAGCCATCGGCACTTCGGGCGACTACCAGCGCTACTTCGAGATTGCCGGGCAGCGCTACAGCCACTTGATCGACCCGCGCACCGGCTCCCCCGCCACCGGCATGCAATCGGTGACCGTACTGGTAAGCGGTAAACATGCGGGCACGCGCTCGGATGCCTTGTCGAAACCGCTGTTTATCGATGCCGCAACCAGGCTGGCCGATCACGCCGCTCAACTGGGCGTGGCCGACTATCTGGCGGTGGATGCCGCAGGCCGGATTCACGTCTCGCCTGCGATGAAGGCCCGTCTTCGCTAGAATGCTGTTTTTGATCTAACGCCCCGCCCCATGATAGGTATTCTCATCGTCGCCCACGGTTCGCTGCCCGACAGCCTGATCGAATGCGCCACCCACGTGTTGGGACAGCGGCCGCGCGGTCTCGCTGCGCTGGATTTCATCGGCCACGCCGATCCCGATGAACGGCAGAAAGTCCTGCAAGCCATCCTGACCGAACTGGACGAAGGCGACGGCATCCTGGTGCTGACCGACATCTATGGCGCCACCCCCAGCAATACGCTGTGCCGCATCCTCGAACCCAGCCACATCGAAGGCGTATCGGGCGTCAATCTGCCCATGCTGCTGAAGGCGCTGAACTATCGCGACACCCTGCCCCTGCCGCAACTGATCGAACGCATCGTCGAAGGCGCGCGCAACAGCATCAATCATATTTCCGAGACCATGTGCCATGCAGCAACGGGACGTTGAAATCGTCAACAAGCTCGGGCTGCATGCGCGCCCGTCCGCCAAGCTGACCCAGGCGGCCTCAGGCTTCAAGAGCCAGGTATTCATGACCCGCAACGGCCGCCGCATCAATGCCAAAAGCATCATGGGCCTGATGATGCTGGCTGCCGCCAAGGGCAGCATCATCACGCTCGAAACCGAAGGTGAAGACGAAGAAGAAGCCATCAATTCACTGGCCGAGCTGATCGCCAGCGGATTCGGAGAAGATTTATCCTGAAAACTACAGTTGACCGCTCATCGCCCCTGGACCTCATCATGAATGCCAGTTTTCCGCCTTCGATCAGCCTCAGAGCCATGGCAAATTCGCTACGCACCCGCTGGCACGCCCGGGCAGACGCCAGCCTTTGTCGCTCGTCGTTGCAGGCCCCGGCCTGCCGCCTCCTTGCTTCGCGGCTACCGCCCACCCAGACGCACCATCGGACGCGTCCAACTGTGGTTTCCAGGATATGAGCTTTTCACTGCACGGCATCGGCGTATCGGGCGGCATCGCCATCGGCTATGCGCACATCGCCTCCCACGCACGAGTCGAAGTGCCGCAGTACATGCTCGACCACAAGTACATTCCTGACGAACTGGCCCGCTTTGACGAGGCGATCCTGTTCACCCGTGCCGAGCTCGAAACCCTGCGCAACAACATTCCGGCCAACGCACCGGCAGAACTCTCCGCCTTCCTCGACATGCATTTGATGTTCCTCGGCGATTCGATGATCGCCGAGGAACCCAAACGCCTGATCCGTGAAACGCAGTGCAACGCCGAATGGGCGCTGGCCCAGCAAATGGAAGCCCTGGTTGCGCGTTTCGAGGAAATTGACGATGCCTATCTGCGCAGCCGCCAGGAAGACGTCGTACAAGTGGTGCAGCGCGTACTGAAATCGCTGACCGGGCACCCCAGCCATTTGCCGCTGGATATCGACTTCGATATCGAGCGCATTCTGGTCGCGCACGAACTGTCGCCTGCCGACATGGCGCTGTTCAAGACCGTGCATTTTGCTGCGTTCGTCACGGACCTGGGCGGCTCCACCTCGCACACCGCGATTCTGGCGCGCAGCATGGCGATCCCGTCCGTCATGGCCCTGCATAACGCACGCGGCCTGATTCGCGATCACGATCTGCTGATCGTCGATGGCCGCGATGGCGTGGTGATCGTCAACCCCGATGAGTCCGTTCTGACCGAATACCGGCTGCGGCAGAATCAATGGCTGATCGACACCGACAAGCTGAAGCGCCTGAAAACCAGCAAGTCTGCGACGCTCGACGGCACGCCGATCGAATTGATGGCAAACATCGAATTGCTGCAGGACGTGGATGCGGTCAAAACAGCGGGGGCGCACGGTATCGGCCTGTTCCGCAGCGAATTTCTGTTCCTGAACCGCAGCGACCTGCCCACCGAGGATGAACAATACGCCTCCTACCGGGCAGTAACCGAAGCACTGGATGGCAAGCCTGTCACCATCCGCACACTCGACCTGGGCGCAGACAAACAGGCGCCATGGGGGCATACGGTGGCCGACAATCCGGCACTGGGTCTGCGCGCCATCCGCCTGTGTCTGGTCGAACCCGGCCTGTTCCACACCCAGCTGCGGGCGATTCTGCGTGCCTCGCAGCACGGCCAGGTACGCATGCTCATCCCCATGCTGGCCAACTTTATCGAACTCAGGCAAACCCTGCAGCACATTGACAACGCCAAGGCTTCGCTGCGCAAGGATGGACTGAAGTTTGACGAAGGCATTCAGGTGGGGGGCATGATCGAAGTCCCTGCCGCTGCGCTGTCAGCCGCATTTTTTGCCGATCATCTGGACTTTTTGTCGATCGGCACCAACGACCTGATTCAGTACACACTGGCAATCGACCGCGCCGACGACAGCGTCGCGCATCTGTACGATCCCCTGCATCCGGCCGTGCTGCAACTCGTGCAACACACCATCCGCGCCGGGCAGAAGGCAGGCAAGCCGGTTTCCGTGTGTGGTGAAATGGCAGGTGAACCGCTGCTGACCCGTCTGCTGCTGGGGTTGGGCTTGCGCACGTTTTCGATGCAGCCCGCCAGCCTGTTGCAGGTCAAGCAACAGATCCTGAGGTCGCATCTGGATGAGTTGGCGCCCATCACGCAGCGCCTGCTGAAAAATACCGACCCGGAAAAAACGATAACCCTGCTGGGTCGACTCAATAGCTGACCCGGTCCGTCAGGATTCAGCGCCCTGGTTTAAACAGGACAGCTGAACCGGAAAAGGCGTCATACAGCAAGCTGTCCCGCAATCCGCGTCAGTTCAAGCTTCTCGTTGCGCAGGCTGCCGATATTGGCCTTGATCTGGGCCATGCGGTTGTGCAGCGTGCCCATGTTGCCCAGTATGCGTTGCAGGCTCTCCAGCCGCGTATCGAGATACTGCTTGTGTTCGCGGATACGGGTCATGATGGGGTCAAGCGCAATGCGCAACCAGCGTTCCGCTTCCGTTCGCGCCAGCTTGCAGGCCTTGTGCGCCTCTTCGGCGAGGCTGGCGTAAAAGCGCCGGATCATGAACCGCTTTTCCAGCAACAGGTTGGCCGGATCCTTGCAGAAGGCGGCCGATTCGTTCATCACTGCATTCAGGCGATTGCGGTAAGCGCTCAGATCCAGCCGCGGCACCTGCATTTTCGGCAGTTTATGCAGGCGATGAAAACGGATGTAGGCCTGATCCAGCGCATCCAGCATGTTGTCGGCCAGTTGGGTCGCGTGCTGAAACCGGGCGTTCATCTCTTCGCACAACTGGCGAATGCTGCCGGTCAGTCCGCGTGTGGTCCAGCTGTCGTCCATCGCCGCGCGCCCGTTGCTCAGAATCGTGTTGAGCGTGGTTTCCGACATGTGCGACAGCAGATGCTCGCCCTGTGCTTTCAGCATTTTCCGGGTGGCGCGAAACTGATCCGCGGTGGCATCGTAACTGTCCTTCTCACGCTGCAGGGCCGCGCGCGTCTGCTCGATCAGTTCGCGATTCTTGCCCGACAGCTGGGTCAACTGGATCAACTCGTCACTGCTGCGCTTGATGCGTTCCGACATGTCGATCCGGCTCTCTTCCAGCAGGGTGGACACTTCGCGACTGACCGCGTGATAGAGCATGTCGCGCCGCGCCGGAATCACCTGATGCGCCAGCAGATATTCGATCGAGTCAATGCCCGAACGCACGCGCAGTTCTGCATCGTCCCGAATTTTCGCGGTCAGCGCCTTCTGCGCTGACACCGCAAACACCCGGCTGCGCGGCAGCTTCAGTACGCGCGCGGTTTCCTCGGCTTGCCGCTCGATGGTGGCATGCACCTCGGAATCATTCTTGAGTTCATCCCACAGCATGTCGATCTTGTTCAGCACTGCCACATGGTAGTTGGCATGGCGATGGACATGTTTTTGCCAGATCTCCAGATCCGAGCGCGTCACCCCGGTATCGGAAGCCAGCAGGAAAATCACGGCATGGGCATTGGGAATCACGGACAGCGTCAGCTCAGGCTCCGAGCCCAGTGCGTTGAGTCCGGGCGTGTCCAGTATCGTCAATCCCGCCTGCAACATGGGATGCGGGTAATTGACCATGGCATAGCGCCAGGCAGGCACATCGACCGTGCCATCGGCATGCAGCTGATGGCGTTCGCCGGGATCCTCGCCGTTCCACAGCCCCATTTCGATGGCGTCCACGGCCAGCATGGATTTGGTTTCGGTGAGTTTCTTCAGGTTGTCACGCAACTGGTTCGGGTCGGTTGGATCAAGCGTGATCCGGCACCACTCGATCGGCATGTGCTTGAGTTGCGCCAGCGATTCGCTGCGGCGGCGCGACTCAATGGGTAGCAGGCTCAGGCTGGGGGCTTCGTCCGGAGTGTAGGACAGCTCGGTCGGGCACATGGTGGTGCGCCCGGCATCGGACGGCAAGAGCCGCTGGCCATGGTCGGCAAAAAACAGGGCGTTGATGAGTTCGGTCTTGCCGCGCGAAAACTCGGCCACAAAAGCCACGACCAGCTTGTCCTGGCGCAGGGTGGCGGCGGTGTCGGCCAGACGCAGGGTACGCTCGGCATCAATACCATGCTGGCGATCGAGCCAGTCGGCGTAGTCGGTCATCGCTGTTGCCAGCCGCATGCGCCGTTCGCTGAAATCGGCAACTTCCTGTTCGAGGTGAATACTCATGTCTTTCCGTTGTTCCCGATATCCAGCCAGGGGCACGCAACCCCGCGCACCAACACCGTTTTCTGCCGCGCGGTTTCGCCACGCACCAGTTGCACCGATGATTTCGGTACTCCCAGTTGCGTGGCGAGCCATGTCAGCAGAAACGTATTCGCCTTGTTATCGACTGCTGGCGCAGAAATCTTTAGCTTGAGCCGGCCCCCGTGCTCACCCACCACGGCCGTGAATTTGGCGCCCGGCTGTACGTGCAATTCCAGCAGCCAGTCCGGGCCATGGCGATGTGCCCAGACGGGAGGGTCAGAGCGATCCAAGCAGCGCCCGCTCCAGCGCCAGAATCGGCACCATCAGGACCAGCTGGCACAGGATGAACAGCACCAGCGGGGTCAGGTCGACATTCGACACCATGGGCACGATCCGCCGCAATGGCCGCAGGAAAGGCTCGGTCAGCTCGTAGATCACCGGCATCAGCGGCGTGTTCGTGTTGACCCACGACAGCACGGCGCGCACCAGCGTGAGGCCAATGACCATGTAAACCGTCAGGCTCAACAGGCGCACGACCGCCAGCCCCATCATCACCGGCCATACCTGGGCCCCGGCCAGCGCAAACGGAAAGCCGTCCAGCCAGTATCCCGCCGTCACCACCACCAGTTCAACCAGCCAGGCCAATAACAGGCACGCCAAGTCCAGGCCAAGCAGGCCCGGCACCACCCGGCGCAGCGGTTTGACCGCGAAATCGGTGATGGCCACGATGAACTGGGCAAAGGGATTGCGGAACGGCACCCTGAACAGCTGCATCATGAAACGCAGCAACACGGCGATCACGAACAGGTTGCCCAGCGTCTGCAGCAGAAAACCCAGCGCCCCTGCAATCATGCCAGCCGCCCCAGCTCGTCGCCCAACTCGGCGCTGCGGCGGCTGGCTGCCTCCACTGCCTGCTCAAAGGCATGCTTGAGGTCCGCCGTTTCCAGCGCCGCCACGCCCCGCTCGGTGGTACCGCCCTTGGATGTCACGCGCTGCCGCAGCACGGCCGGCTCCTCGCTCGATTCCAATGCCAGCTTGGCGGCGCCAAAAAAGGTTTGCAGCGCCAGCTGACGGGCTGTGGCCAACGGCAGGCCCTGCGCCACGGCGGCCGCCTCCAGCGACTCGATGCAATAGAACACATAGGCCGGGCCACTCCCCGACACGGCGGTAACGCCGTCCAGCATCGGTTCATCGCCCACCCACACGACACCACCGACGGCACGCATCACCGCTTCGGCCTGTGAGCGTGCGTCGCTGCTGACGGCGGGCGGGGCGAACAAACCGGTAATCCCGGCCTGCACCAGCGCCGGCGTATTCGGCATGGCACGCACGATCCGTTCATATCCTCCCAGCCAGCGGGCGAGGTCGGCCACCCGCACCCCGGCGGCAATTGAAACCACCAGCTGGCCCTTGAGGCGCGACGCCAGGGCGGCCGACACTTCAGGCAGGGTCTGGGGCTTCACCGCCAGCACGATCAGGGCATGCAGCCTTGCCTGCGACACATCCGACTGCGTCACCACGCCAAACCGGGCGGCCAGCAGGGCACGCGCATCGGCATTGATTTCCACCACCTCGATGTCGGTGGGCGAGGTGCCGCTGGCAATCAGGCCGCCGATGATGGCGGCGGCCATATTACCGCCCCCGATAAAACTGACTTTATGCATGTGTAGTGTTCCTTTCACCAAATAGTGCCGTTCCAACGCGCACAATCGTCGCGCCTTCCAGTATGGCCGCTTCCAGGTCCGATGACATCCCCATCGACAGCGTATCGAGCACGTGCCCGCGCGCTTTCAACCCCTCGAACGCCTCGCGCACCTGCCGAAAGGCCGCACGCTGTTCCGCTCCATCAGACACCGGCGCCGGGATCGCCATCAGGCCGCGCAACTGCAAGCGTGGCAGCGCCGCCACGGCATCGGCCAGCGCCGGCAGATCCGCCAGGTCCACCCCGCCCTTGCTGGCCTCACCACTGACGTTGAGTTCGATGCATACCTGCAGTGGCGGCAAATCGGCGGGGCGCTGCGCGGACAGGCGTTCGGCAATTTTCAGGCGGTCGACACTGTGTACCCAGCTGAAATTTTCGGCGATGGGGCGGGTCTTGTTGCTCTGTATCGGCCCGATGAAATGCCATAGCAAGGGCAAATCAATCAACTGGGTCTGTTTTGCCAGGGCTTCCTGCAGATAGTTTTCACCGAATGCACGCTGCCCGCACGCCGCCAGCCTGCGTACGGCATCGGCATCAAAAGTCTTGCTGACCGCCAGCAAATGTACGTCGGACGGCTTCCGCCCGGCAGCAGACGCCGCTTGCGCAATCCGGTCCTGTACCGCATGCAAACGCTTATCCGGCATGAGATAAGCATCCGTCATGCCAGGCTCAAGTTTTTGCCTTGTCGAGTCGTTATCCATTGGGATTATTATCTGTCAAAACCCCACCCAATACTGAGAGAGGCATACGTGGATATTTCTGAGTTGCTGGCATTTGCCGTCAAGAACAAAGCTTCCGATTTACACCTCTCGGCCAGCCTGCCGCCGATGATCCGGGTAAACGGCGATGTGCGCCGCATCAACCTGCCGCCAATGGAGCACAAGGATGTCCACCGCATGGTGTACGACATCATGAACGACAGCCAGCGCAAAGTGTATGAAGAAACGCTGGAACTCGACTTCTCGTTCGAGATCCCCTCGCTGGCACGTTTCCGGGTCAACGCCTTCAACCAGCAGTATGGCGCAGGCGCGGTTTTCCGGACGATTCCCTCCAAGGTGTTGACGCTGGAAGAACTCAACTGTCCGCCCATTTTCAAGGAAATTTCCGACCAGCCGCGCGGCATCGTACTGGTCACCGGCCCGACCGGCTCCGGCAAGTCCACCACCCTCGCGGCGATGATGGACTACGTCAACGAAAACCAGTACGCGCACATCCTCACGGTCGAAGATCCGATCGAATTCGGGCACCAGAGCAAAACATGCCTGATTAACCAGCGTGAGGTCGGCCCGCACACCCTGTCGTTCAACAACGCCCTGCGCTCGGCGCTGCGGGAGGATCCGGACGTCATCCTGGTCGGCGAATTGCGCGACCTGGAAACCATCCGCCTGGCGCTGACCGCCGCTGAAACCGGTCACCTGGTATTCGGTACGCTGCACACCTCGTCTGCTGCCAAAACCATCGACCGCGTGGTCGACGTGTTCCCGGCAGCCGAAAAGGAAATGGTGCGCTCGATGCTGTCCGAATCCCTGCGCGCGGTGATCTCGCAAACCCTGTTGAAAACCAAGGACGGCAATGGCCGTGTCGCCGCGCATGAAATCATGATCGGTACGCCCGCCATCCGCAACCTGATCCGTGAAGGCAAGGTTGCGCAGATGTACTCGGCCATCCAGACCGGTGGCAACATCGGCATGCAGACGCTCGACCAGTGCCTGCAGGATCTGGTGAAACGCAATATCGTTGCCTCGGGTGTCGCACGCGGCGCGGCACAAAACAAAGACTCCTTCCTGGGTTAATGAGGGCTAAGCAATGAACGCTGAAAAAACCGTCCACGATCTGCTGCGGCTGATGCTGGCGAAGAACGCATCCGACCTGTTCATCACGGCAGGCTTTCCGCCCGCAATCAAGGTTGACGGCAAGATCACGCCGGTCTCGAACCAGAGCCTGACCCCTGCGCATACCAGCGAACTGGCACACTCGATCATGAACGAGCGGCAGTGGAAGGATTTCGAGGCCACCAACGAATCCAACTTCGCCATCAGTCCGCCGGAAATCGGCCGCTTCCGCGTCAACGTCTTCGTGCAGCAGGGGCGTGTAGGCGTGGTCATGCGGACCATCAACACCAAGATCCCGAAGATGGATGACCTTAACCTTCCGCCGATCCTGCGCGACGTCGCGATGATCAAGCGCGGCCTGGTCATTTTCGTTGGCGGTACCGGAACCGGTAAATCGACCTCGCTGGCCTCCATGGTCGGCTACCGCAATGAAAACGCTGCCGACCACATCATCACGGTCGAGGACCCGATTGAATACGTTCACGAACACAAGAAATCCATCATCACCCAGCGCGAAGTCGGCATCGACACCGACAACTGGTTCTCGGCGCTGAAGAACACGCTGCGGCAGGCGCCCGACGTCATCCTGATCGGTGAGATCCGCGACCGCGACACCATGGAATACGCCATCGCCTTCGCCGAAACCGGCCACCTGTGCCTGTCCACGCTGCACGCCAACAGCGCCAACCAGGCGCTCGACCGCATCATCAACTTCTTCCCTGAAGAAAAGCGCGATCAACTGCTGATGGATTTGTCGCTGAACCTGAAATCCTTCATCTCGCAGCGTCTGATTCCGCGCAAGGGCAC
>JANJUT010000289.1 GCA_024710445.1 Thiobacillus sp. | reverse complement strand
GCCAGGTCTGTGGCTTGATCGCCTTCCAGCGGTCGGCCAGGCTGACCGGATCGAGCAGCTTGGGCTGCGCCAGCCCTGCCAGCAGGCTGCGGCGTTCATCCAGTTCAACGCCATCTGCCCAGTTCAGGGCATCCAGCGGCGCGCCGCCAGACAAGGCCAACACGGTTGCCGCCTCTTCAAGCTGCCTGCCTTTTAACCACTGCATAGCCGTATCGGTGTCCGGCAGTCCGATGTCCAGGCGTGTACAACGGCTGCGTATCGTCGGCAACAGGCGCCGCGGCTGATCCGATACCAGCAGGAACACCGTATTTAACGGCGGTTCCTCGAGCACCTTTAACAAGGCATTGGCCGACGCCAGATTCAGGCTGTCGGCCGGGTTGACCAGCACCACGCGCAATCCCGCACGATAAGTCGACAACTGGACAAAGTCGACGGCCTCGCGCGCCTGATCGACCTCGATTCCTGCCGCCATTTTGATTTCGCCTTCCTTGCTGGTTTTTTCCTGCAGGGTAACCAGCCGGAAGTCGGGGTGCGTCCCCGCCTCGAACCAGTGACAGGCCGGACAGCCTCCGCAAGCGGCGCCTCCAGGCAATGGGGCTTCGCACAGCAGGGTCTGCGCCCAGGCCTGTGCCAGTGCGCCCTTGCCCACCCCGCGCGGGCCGGCCAGCAACAGGGCCTGAGCCGGCCGCGCACGGGTCGACAGCAGTCGTTGCCACACGGATTCCAGCCAGGGATAGGGGGCGTTCACATCAGGTCCTGCAACAAACGGCTGATGACAAGCTGCAGTTCGGCAATGCTGTGACGCGCATCCAGCACCCGAATACGGGCAGGTTCGGCCTGTGCGCGCTCCAGATAGGCAGCCCGTACACGGCTGAAAAAATTATCGGCTTCGCGCTCGAAACGGTCGGCCGTGCGTGCAGCCGAGCGACGCGCTTCCGCCACTTCGGGCGGCACGTCGAACAGCAGGGTCAGATCGGGCTGAAAGCCGCGTTGCACCCAGGCTTCCAGCGCGGCAATGCGCGTCGTCTCGATGCCGCGCCCACCGCATTGATAGGCATAGCTGGCGTCGGTGAAACGGTCGGACACTACCCACGCGCCGCGGGCCAGTGCCGGCCGGATCAGCGCAGCGAGGTGTTCCTGGCGTGCGGCGAACATCAGCAGCAGCTCGGTATCGGCATCCATGTCGCGATGCAGCAGCAGTTCGCGCAGCTTTTCGCCGAGCGGCGTGCCGCCCGGCTCGCGCGTGACGATGACCTCGCGTCCCTGTTGCCGCAGCCAGTCGGCAACGTATCCAACATGCGTGCTTTTGCCTGCGCCGTCCACGCCTTCCAGCGTGATAAATTTTCCGGGTGTCGTCATCGTTGGTAGCGGTTCACGGCCCGATTGTGTGCCTCGAGCGTACTGGAAAAGACATGGGTGCCGTTGCCGCGCGCGACAAAATACAGCGCATCGGTTTTGGCCGGGTTGAGCGCAGCCTGAATCGCCGCCTCGCTCGGCATCGCAATCGGCGTAGGCGGCAGGCCGGCCCGTGTGTAGGTGTTGTAGGGCGTATCGGTTTGCAGATCAATCTTGCGCAAATTGCCATCGAACCGTTCGCCGAGTCCATAGATCACAGTCGGATCAGTCTGCAGGCGCATGCCCCGTTTGAGGCGGTTGATAAACACTCCGGCAATACGTGGCCGTTCGGATGCCGCACCGGTTTCCTTCTCGACAATCGATGCCATGATCAGGGCCTCATACGGCGTACCGTACGGAAGACCCGGCGCACGTTGTTCCCAGGCAGCCATGAGTTTCTCATGCTGCAGACGATAGGCACGCCGTAATACATGGATGTCTGAGGTATGCGGCGCATAAAAATAGGTGTCGGGGAACAACAGGCCTTCAGGATGCTTTTCTTCCGCGCCGATGGCTTGCATCAATTCGGCAACACTCATGTCAGCGCTGTCGTGTTTAAGCAGCGTCTGTGCCGCGAGCACCGCACGCACCTCGCGCCAGTTCTTGCCTTCGATGAATTGCAGAATGGCTTGCGTGACCTCCCCGCGCTGGATTTTGGCATAGAGTTCCAGCGGCGTCAGCGGCTTGTCCAGCGTATACAAACCGACCTTGAGCGTGCCCGCCTTGCCCATCACGCGGCCGAGCAACCAGAATAGCTGCGCATTGCCAACCACCCCTTCGCGTTGCAGCATCACGCTCAGGCTCCGCAAATGCGTGCCGGGCGCCACACTGATGGTTTTGGGCAGAGGCTCGATGTTCAGGGGCTGATTGGCGTACCAGACGAGTCCGCCTGCACCCAGCAGCGCACCCAGGATGGCCAGCAGGGCCAGGCGTTTAATCCACTTCTTCATGCAAGGCGTTATTCAAGGTTATTGTCCAGCCAACGGGCAGCCATGTCCTGTCATCCAGCCTGGTGATCCGGCGCACGCCGATCACGCTGTTGCAGATCATGACTTCATCTGCAGCGAGTATAGCGTCAGGCAGCCAGCGGCCGATACGGGCCGGGATGTTCCTGCGTGCAGCGGCACGCAGCAAACGCGCACGCGTCACGCCGGCCACACCACATTCGCTCAGTTCCGGCGTGAATAGCGTGCCATCCTTGGCCCAGAACACGTTGCTCATTACACCGCCGATCACTTCGCCCCGATCATCGCACAGCAGGCCTTCGAATATCGCCGGGTCGTCCCACTCCGCGCGCGCCAGCACATTTTCCAGCCGGTTCAAATGTTTGATTCCGGCCAGCCTGGGCTGGCGTGCCAGGCGCAAGGTGCACCAGCGCGCCACAATCCCGTCCGGCGTCCCGGTTTGAGCGTGGGGTGGCAGGGGGGCGGACAACACGATCCGGTTACCACGCTGGTCCACGGGCGGCGCGTAACCGCGGGTGCCGGCTCCACGGGTAATCTGGATTTTGACGATGCCCTGCCCGGCTTCCGATACCCGGCACACTTCGCTGCGCAAAAGCGCTTCATCGGGGCAGTCCAGATTCAGCGCGGCGCAATCAGCGACCAGTTTGGCGAAATGATCCGCCCACCACACGGGCTGCCGATCCTGTGTGCGCAGGGTGCGAAATATCCCATCGCCATAGGCCAGACCGCGATCCAGCGCGTCCACCACCGTCACTGCATCACCATTGACCAGGATCATGCGGGTTCGAGCGCGCGCAGCAGGCCGCGTGCCTTGGCTCGGGTTTCATCGAGTTCACGCTGCGCAATGGAATCGGCGACGATGCCGGCGCCTGCCCGAAACGCCAGTTCGCGGCCACGCAGCAGAAAGCTGCGAATCAGGATGTTGAAATCAAAGCTGCCATCGTGATTGATATAGCCGACGCTGCCGGTATAGCTGCGGCGCGGCGACTGTTCGAGTTCATGGATGATCTGCATGGTGCGGACCTTGGGGCAGCCGGTGATGGTGCCGCCTGGAAAAACTGCGCGCAGGGCATCGAGCACGCTCACGTCCTGTCGCAACTTACCGCAGACGGTCGACTCGATGTGATGTACGTGGCGATAACTGGCAATATCCATCAGCGCCGCCACTTTCACGCTGCCGGGCTCGCACACCCGCCCCAGATCGTTGCGTTCCAGATCGACCAGCATGACATGTTCAGCGCGCTCCTTGGGATGCGCCTGCAGTCTGGAACGCAGGGCCTCATCCTCTGCCGGATCGTCACTACGGGGATGTGTACCCGCAATCGGCCGGGTTTCCAGAATACCGTCACGCCCCAGGCGAACCAGGCGCTCGGGTGACGAACTGACGATGGACCATGCGTCCATCTGCACCAGCGCCGAGAATGGGGCGGGATTTTTCTGCATCAGTTGCTTGAACAGAGCCGAAGGCACCACGGTATCGGCGAAGCTGGCCTGCCAGCCCCGCGACAGGTTCACCTGGAACACATCGCCCGCACGAATGTACGCCTGAATGCGTGCCACCCCCGCCAAAAAGACAGCCGGATCATCCTCCTGCAGCGTAACCTCCTGCGGCAGCGGCGAGATGGCGGAAAATGGCCGTGCGAGGTCATCCGCCATCGCATCGATCAATGCGCGCTGCCCCGGCTCGGCTACCAGCACGCAGCGCCCGTTATCACGTTTGAACAGGATCGCAGCCGGAATACGTGTCAGCCAGGCCAGCGGAAAATCATCATCAGCGGCCATGCCCACGCTGGGTTCAAACACGCCGCCCAGTTCGTATGCAAGCGCGCACAACCAGCCGCCGGAAAAAGGCAGTCCATGATCAGATTGATCAGATTGAGCCGGTTTGATCTGCATCGCCGGATGCGACTGCAGGCCTTGCAGTCCCTCGCTTGCAGTCACGCACACCGTGTCCTGTGGAAACGCAAACAGCATGTCCCAGCCAGCGTCTCCACTGCCTAGAAACAGCCCCGGATAGCGCTGCGGGTTGGACGCCTGCAGGCCGGTCAGGTCAGGCCGCTCCCGGTGAGGCGGCAGCGGCCATTCCCGGATTTCCAGCGTATTCAAGGCAATCCGCCGCGCGGGTCAGACGCGTTTGAAAACCAGCGAACCGTTGGTGCCGCCAAATCCAAAGTTGTTTTTCAGCGCCACGTCGATCTTCATTTCACGAGCCGTGTTGGCACAGTAGTCGAGATCGCACTCCGGATCCTGCGAAAAGATGTTGATGGTTGGCGGTGATATCTGATGATGCAGCGCCAGCACGGTGAACACGGATTCGACGCCGCCGGCTCCGCCCAGCAGGTGGCCCGTCATCGACTTGGTCGAGTTGACCACGGTCTTGTAGGCCGCATCGCCCAATGCAAGTTTGATCGCGTCGGTTTCGTTCTTGTCGCCCATCGGGGTCGAAGTACCGTGCGCATTGATGTACTGCACCTGGTCGGCATTCACGCCGGCGTCACGCATGGCATTCTGCATCGAACGCCTGGGGCCATCGGTACTCGGTGCGGTCATGTGATAGGCGTCGCCGCTCATGCCGAAGCCCGCCACCTCGGCATAGATCCTGGCGCCGCGCGCCTTGGCATGCTCGTATTCTTCCAGCACCAGCACCCCGGCACCCTCGCCCAGAACAAAACCGTCGCGGTCCTTGTCCCAGGGGCGGCTGGCCGTGGCCGGATCGTCGTTACGGGTCGACAGTGCACGTGCCGCGGCAAACCCGCCCAGGCCCAATGGCGATGAGGCACATTCGGCACCGCCTGCGACCATCACATCGGCATCACCGTGTTCGATCATGCGGGCGGACAAACCGATGGCATGCAGGCCGGTGGTACAGGCAGTCACAACTGCCAGATTGGGGCCCTTGATTCCATACTGGATCGAAAGGTTGCCCGAAATCATGTTGATGATGGAACCGGGAATAAAGAAGGGGGAAATCTTCCGTGGCCCGGATTCCATCAGCAGGGTGTGCGTGTCCTCGATCAGCGGCAGGCCACCGATTCCGGAACCGATATTGATACCAATGCGCTCGGCATTGGCCTCGGTGATCTCAAGTCCCGAATCGCGTATCGCCTGAATGCCTGCCGCCATGCCGAACTGGATGAAGACATCCATGCGGCGGGCTTCCTTCGGGTTGATGTATTGCCCGACATCAAAATTCTTCACCTCTCCCCCCATCTGCGAGGTAAAGGATGAAGGATCAAAACGGGTAATCCGGGCGATTCCGGTGCGGCCTGCAACCAGGTTGTCCCAGGCTTCCGGGATGGTATTGCCGACTGGAGAAACAATCCCCAGTCCGGTGATGACAACGCGACGTTTGGACAAAAGTCAGTCCCTTATACGAGTGAGCAATCAGCTCGAGTGGCTGTTGACGTAGTCAATTGCCTGCTGAACAGTGGTGATCTTTTCTGCGTCTTCATCAGGAATCTCGCAGCCAAACTCTTCTTCCAGCGCCATCACCAGTTCAACGGTATCAAGCGAGTCAGCGCCCAGGTCACCAACAAAGGAAGACTCATTCTTGATATCTGCCTCGTTGACGCCCAATTGTTCGGCGACGACTTTAGTTACACGCTGTACGTTATCCATTACCAATCCTCTCTTGAAATGTGGCTTCAATCTAAATTTGAAGCCGGAAAATTAAAGCCGAACGATTTTACCAAACTTTCTGCTGCGATTACGCCATATACATGCCGCCGTTTACATGCAGGGTCGTACCCGATATGTAAGCGGCAGCGGGGGAGGCAAGAAAAGCAACGGCCTGGGCAATATCTTCTGCCGAACCCAGGCGTCCCAACGGAATATGGCTCAGCAAGGCCTGACGCTGTGCTTCAGGCAGTGCGCGGGTCATGTCGGTATCGATGAAACCCGGCGCAACACAGTTGACCGTGATATTGCGGCTGCCCACTTCACGTGCCAGCGACTTGGTGAAGCCCATGATGCCCGCCTTGGCCGCGCTGTAATTGGTCTGTCCGGCATTGCCCATCGAGCCCACCACCGAAGCGATGGAAATGATCCGGCCCGAGCGCGCTTTCATCATGGCGCGCAGCACCGCACGCGACAGCCGGAATACCGAGGTCAGGTTGGTCGCCATGATGTCATCCCATTCCTCGTCTTTCATGCGCATCAGCAGATTGTCACGGGTGATGCCGGCATTGTTGACCAGGATGCTGACGTCTCCGTACTGCGCATTGATCGTGGTCATGACCGCCTCGACTTCGGTCGCGCTGGTAACGTTGAGGTTCATCCCGCCGCCCTTGATGTTGGCAGCCGCAAGATAGTTGCCAATGGCCTCGGCGCCTTTGTCGCTGGTCGCCGTGCCGATCACGGTCGCCCCGGCCCGCCCCAGTTCAAGTGCGATGGCCTGGCCAATTCCACGGCTGGCGCCGGTCACCAGCGCGATTTGTCCTTGCAGCATGTTGTCTCCTGTCATAGGTCCAGAGCAGCCTGCAGGCTGGTTTCATCCACCAGCGGCAGGCCAGGCAAACTGTCATCGATCCGTTTGCCGAGGCCGGCCAGCACCTTGCCGGGGCCACACTCAATTACGGTTTCCATCCCGGCGGCTTTCAATGCCCGTACGGTTTCAACCCAGCGCACGGGTGTATGCAACTGTTTAGCCAGTGCTGCGCGTATCGCATCGGGCTCGGTGTGGCTCAGCACATCCGTATTGTGCAAAACCGGGATCGAAGGTTCCTTGATCGTGATCGTCTGCAAATGCGCCAGCAGCTTTTCAGCCGCCGGCATCATCAGCGTCGAATGCGACGGCACACTGACAGGCAGCGGCAAGGCACGCTTGGCGCCCTTTTCTTTCGCCAGCGCCATGGCGCGTTCAACAGCCGCCTTGTTGCCCGCAATCACCACCTGACCGGGTGAGTTCAGGTTCACCGCTTCAACCACTTCGCCTGCGGCCGCTTCTGCGCACACAGCGCGTACCCTATCGTCATCCAGCCCTAGAATCGCAGCCATCGCACCAACGCCTTCAGGTACGGCAGCCTGCATGGCCTCGGCGCGGAAACGCACCAGTTTGATGGCATCGGAGAAGCCCAGCGCGCCCGCGGCGACAAGGGCCGCATATTCACCGAGGCTGTGCCCGGCCAGCAGTACAGGCGGAACACCGCCGACAGCTCGCCAAACGCGCCAGACGGCAATATCCGCCGCCAGCATGGCAGGTTGGGTATTGATGGTTTGATTGAGGAGTTCGGCCGGGCCATTGGCCACCAGGGCCCACAGGTCCTGACCCAGTGCATCCGAGGCTTCCGAAAAGGTGAAACGCACTTCGGAACGTTCATCCCAGCCCTGCATCATGCCAACGGATTGCGAGCCCTGGCCAGGAAAGACAAATGCCAGTTTTTTATTTTGGTTGACCAAAACGTGATCCTTTTAATACTTGAGGAGCGCAGAGCCCCAGGTGAAACCGCCACCGAAGGCTTCCATCAGCACCGTCTGGCCGCGCTGGATGCGGCCATCGCGCACCGCCACGTCAAACGCCAGCGGCACCGAGGCGGCCGAGGTATTGCCGTGGCCGGCAACGGTCGTCACGACATGGTCCATGCTCATGCCGAGTTTTTTCGCAGTGGCGGAAATGATGCGGATATTGGCCTGATGCGGCACCAGCCAGTCGATATCGGATTTCTGCAAGCCATTGGCTTCCAGGGTTTCATCGACAATGCGGTCGAGCGTGTTGACCGCCATCTTGAATACGGCATTGCCTTCCATGCGCATCAGCGCAGGCTCGGTCATGCCGCTTGACGTACCCGTGGTGGTGCGCAGCAATTCCTTGTGACGGCCATCGGCATGGATGTGTGTGGCGATAATGCCCGGCTCGCTCGATGCCCCCAGCACCACCGCACCGGCGCCATCGCCCCACAGGATGCAGTTGCCACGGTCATTCCAGTCGGTAATGCGCGAGAGTGTTTCGGCGCCGATGACCAGCGCATGTTTGGCCGCACCGGTCTTGATGAACTGGTCTGCCACAGACAAGGCATAGACAAAGCCACTGCACACTGCCTGCAGGTCGAATGCCGGCTTGCCATTGGCCATGCCAAGCTTGGACTGCACGATGCAGGCCGTGCTGGGGAACACCAGATCAGGTGTCGTGGTCGCCACCAGCAGCAGATCGATGTCGTCAGGCACCAGCCCGGCCACGTCAAGTGCGGCACGTGCCGCCTGGGTTGCCAGGTCGCTGGTGAGTTCGCCTTCGGCGGCAATATGCCGTTCACGAATGCCCGTACGATCGACGATCCACTGGTCGTTCGTCTCGACCAGTTTTTCGAGATCGGCGTTGGTCAGAATGCGCGCAGGCAAATAACCGCCTGTGCCGAGAATGCGGGAATAGGTCAAGCAGCCACCCGTTGCAGAAGTTGAATCTGGTCAGTAATACGTTTCAGTACATTATTGCGGACTTCATCGCTGGCCGTCTCGATGGCATGTTCGAACGAAAAGCAATCGGCCGAGCCATGACTCTTGACCACTACGCCTTTCAGGCCCAGCAAGGTGGCTCCGTTATAGCGGCGCGGATCGAGCCGGTGCTTGAATGCCTTCAACACCGGTAACGCGATCAGGCCGGCGATACGGGTCAGCCAGTTGCGTTTGAATTCGGCGCGCAATGTGGTGGCAATCATCTTGGCCAGGCCTTCAGATGCCTTTAACGTGACGTTGCCGACAAAACCATCGCACACCACCACGTCGGTCGTGCCCTTGAAAATGTCGTCGCCCTCAACGTTGCCATAAAAATTCAGGTGGCTTTCACGCAACAATTCTGCCGTGCGCTTCACCATTTCGTTGCCCTTGATATCCTCTTCACCAATATTCAGCAACCCGACACTTGGATTCGGCTTGTGCTCCACTGCCGACACCAGCATCGCACCCATGATGCCAAACTGCAGCAAATGCTCGGCCGTGCAATCGACGTTGGCCCCCATGTCGAGCACCAGCGCGTGGCCTTTGATGGTCGGCATCACGGCGGCAATAGCGGGTCGGTCAATACCAGGAAGGGTTTTCAGGACAAAACGCGCGGTTGCCATCAGGGCACCGGTATTGCCTGCGGACACGCAGGCATCGGCTTCGCCTGATTTCACAAGCTCGATGGCCACACGCATGGAAGAGTCTTTTTTGCCGCGCAAGGCCAGCGCCGGCGCTTCATCCATCGCCACGACCTGACTGGCGTGACGAACAATAAGACGCGGGCCGGGTTGGACTCGGCGGGCCTTGAGTTCGGCAGCGATGATGTCCTGCGGACCGACCAGAATCACATTCAGGTCTGGATGACGGGCAAGACTGCGAATCGCCGCAGGAACCGTGACATGGGGGCCGTGATCGCCCCCCATGACATCAATGGCGACGGTGATATTTCTCATACAGCCGGAAGGGTTGGCTGAGCAAGGCGCGCCAGACGACAGCGCACCGAAAAATTATTCGCCTTTGGCCTTGACGACTTTGCGGCCACGATAAAAGCCATTGGGGCTGATATGGTGGCGCAAATGGGCTTCACCCGTGGTCGGCTCGACAGCCAGGGCCGGGTTGGTCAGGAAATCGTGTGAACGGTGCATGCCACGCTTGGACGGGGACTTTTTGTTCTGCTGAACAGCCATTTCTTGCTCCTAAATAAAATCGCGGCACCATCATACCGATGATGCCCTAAAACCTATTGCGTCCCAGAAACAGGACATTCGCCTTCTGCGTGCATGGCCGCCAGCGGCAGACCCAGCAACACTTCGTCTTCCACCACGTCAACCAGACTCAAAGTCTCGCCCACCAGAATCGCATCACTATCCGGCATCGCGTCCAACCGTTCCAACTCAACTTCGGTGCGCGCCAGATACACCATGCGATCAATCTCAACCGCATGCTGCATGCTGCCCAGACAACGCTGGCACGTCATCTCCACCTGACCGCTCACAGTCAGCTTCAGAGACAGGCCACCCAACTGATCCGCACGCCCCGTCACTCGACAGAACAGCGCGCCTTGCGTAAATTCCTGTGCAAGACGCGGGAATTCAGACACATCAGACCGTGTTTCCCACGACTGAGCATCCTTGCAAAAACGTCGGGGGTCGATCTCAACAGCCTGCAACATGATTCATTCAACCAACAACGTTAGAGTACGTGCACAGGATCAACATGACGCACCCGGCTAAACATTAGCTCGCAATGATATGATTTCGCGTTATTTTTGTCAAAGAAACCCACGCTTTCCCAACGACAGGCGAACCCATGCTTAAAAAAATACTGGTCGCCAACCGGGGCGAGATCGCTGTCCGCATCGTCCGCGCTTGTGCCGAACTCGGTATCAAGTCGGTCGCGATCTATACCGACGCCGACCGCCACGCGCTTCACGTCAAGAAAGCCGACGAGGCCTACCACATCGGCAAGGACCCGATTCTTGGCTATCTGAATGCCCATACGCTGGTCAATCTGGCCGCGGCATCGGGCTGTGACGCGCTGCATCCAGGCTATGGCTTTCTTTCAGAAAACCCCGATCTGGCGACCATTTGCGCGCGCCGCGGCATCCGCTTCATCGGCCCCTCGCCCGACGTGATCCGCCGCATGGGCGACAAGATCCAGGCGCGCAACGCCATGATCCAGGCCGGCATACCGGTGGTGCCGGGCTCGGACCACAATCTGGAAAACGTCGAGGAAGCCCGCACGCTGGCCAACAAGATCGGTTACCCGGTGATGCTCAAGGCCACCAACGGCGGCGGCGGACGCGGCATTCGCCGCTGCGACAGCGAAGCGGATTTGCTGAAAAACTATGACCGCGTCGTATCAGAGGCCAGCAAGGCCTTTGGCAAGCCCGAGGTGTTCGTCGAAAAATGCGTGGTGCACCCCAAGCACATCGAAGTGCAGATTCTGGGCGACACGCAGGGCAACATCATCCATCTGTTCGAGCGCGACTGCTCGATCCAGCGCCGTAACCAGAAATTGATCGAAATCGCGCCTTCGCCCCAACTCACCGAGGCGCAACGGCAATACATCGGCAAGCTGGCCGTTCGCGCCGCCAAGGCCGTCGGTTATGTCAACGCCGGCACGGTGGAATTCCTGCTCGACAGCGACAACCAGTTCTTCTTCATGGAGATGAACACCCGCCTGCAGGTCGAGCACCCCATCACCGAGACCATCACCGGCGTCGACATCGTGCAGGAGCAGATCCGCATCGCCTCCGGCCTGCCACTGCAATACAAGCAGGAAGAGATCAAGCATCGCGGCTTTGCCATCGAATTCCGCATCAACGCCGAAGACCCGAAAAACGAGTTCCTGCCCAGCCTCGGCCGCATCACCCGCTACTATTCTCCGGGTGGCCCCGGCGTGCGGGTGGACGCGGCGATTTACACCGACTATGTAATCCCGCCCTATTTCGATTCGATGTGCGCCAAGCTCACGGTGTGGAACCTGAACTGGGAAGCCACCATCGCACGCGGCAGCCGCGCGCTGTCCGACATGCTGGTCTATGGCGTGAAGACGACGATCCCCTATTATCAGGAAATCCTCAAGAATCCCGAGTTTCGCAGCGGACGCTTCAACACCAGCTTCGTGGACGAACACCCGGAACTCACCCAGTACACTGAAAAGAAACCACCGGAAGTGATTGCTGCCGCCATCGCCGCCGCCATCGCTGCTCACCAAGGGTTGTAAATTATGGCCAAAGTACACGTCACCGAACTCGTTCTGCGCGATGGACACCAGTCGCTCATCGCCACGCGCATGCAGACCGCCGACATGCTGCCGATCTGCAGCACGCTCGACCAGATCGGCTTCTGGTCGCTGGAAGCCTGGGGCGGCGCCACCTTCGACGCCTGCGTGCGCTTCCTGCGCGAAGATCCGTGGGAACGCCTGCGCAAGCTGCGCCGCGCACTGCCCAACACGCGTATCCAGATGCTGCTGCGCGGCCAGAACCTGCTCGGCTACCGCAATTACTCCGACGATGTGGTGCGCGCCTTCGTGCAGAAGTCGGCTGACAACGGCGTCGATGTATTCCGCATCTTTGACGCCATGAACGATCTGCGTAACCTGCGGGTATCGGTCGAGGCCGTGAAGGCCGCCGGCAAGCACGCCGAAGGCACGGTCAGCTACACCACCAGCCCGGTGCACGATATCGCCTACTTCGTCGAACTCGCCAAAGGCCTGGCCGAAATGGGCTGCGACAGCATCGCGATCAAGGACATGGCAGGCCTGCTCACGCCCTACACTGCGTTCGAACTGGTGACCGCGATTCGCGAAGCGACAAAACTGCCCATTCACACCCACAGCCACGCCACGTCCGGTTTGGCGCACATGACACACCTCAAGGCAGTGGAGGCCGGCGCCACCATCATCGACACCTGCGTTGGCGCGTTTGCCGAAGGCGCCAGCCACCCGACCACGCAAAGCCTGGTGGCCGCGCTGGCCGGTACCGAATACGACACCGGGCTGTCGCTGCCGCAGATCGAGGAAGTGTCGGCCTACTTCAAGGACGTGCGCAAGAAATACTGGCAGTTTGAATCGGCCTTTACCGGAACCGACACGCGCGTACTAATCAACCAGGTGCCGGGCGGAATGATTTCCAACCTCGCCAACCAGCTCAAGGAGCAAGGTGCCATCGACAGCATGGACGCCGTGCTTGAGGAAATCCCGCGCGTGCGCGAAGACCTCGGCTTCCCGCCGCTGGTCACGCCCACCTCGCAGATTGTCGGCACCCAGGCTGCATTGAACGTCATGACCGGCGCACGCTACAAATCAGTGACCAACGAAGTAAAGCTTTACCTTCAGGGTCGCTACGGGCAGGCGCCAGGCCACGTCAACGAAGAAGTCCGCAAGCTGGCCATTGGCGATCTTGAAGTCACCACCTGCCGACCGGCCGATTTGCTCGCCGACGAGCTCGACAAGCTGCGCGGGGAAATCGACAGTCTGGCCAAGTCCGACGAGGATGTACTGACCTACGCCATGTTTCCAGAGATCGGCAAAACCTGGCTGCAGGAACGCGCCGCCGGCAGCCTCAAGCCTGAATCGCTGCTGCCGCCGGGGAGTGCCGAGCAAGACAATGCGCCGCGCTACGCCGCTGATGAATTCAAGATCACGCTGCACGGCGAGACCTACCACATCAAGCTGACGGGCAGCGGCCATGCGGACGCCACTCAACGACCCTACTTTGTATCGATTGACGGTGTCTCGGAAGAAGTCCTGGTCGAGGCCCTGAACGAAGTTGCCGTGTCCACGGGCGGCGACGGCGCGCCGCGCAAAACCGCTGCGACTACGGTCGCCCCCGGACAAAAACCGCGTCCCAGCCACCCCGGCCACGTCACCGCCGCCATGCCCGGCACCATTGTCGACGTGCTGGTGAGCATCGGACAGAACGTGAAGGCTGGCGACGGCGTGCTGGTGATCGAGGCGATGAAAATGGAAAACGAGGTGCAGGCGCCGATCGCCGGTGTCGTCATCAGCATCTTCGCCAAGAAAGGTGACGCGGTCACCCCCGACATGGCGCTGGTGGAAATTCAGCCGGAATGACCCTGGTTCTCGCTTCCACCTCACGCTACCGGCGCGAGTTGCTGACACGCCTGGGGATGCCGTTCGAGGTACTTTCGCCCGATGTCGACGAAACCTCGCTGCCGAATGAATCGCCCTCGGCTACGGCGCTGCGCCTGTCGGTACTCAAGGCGCAGGCCGCAGCAATGACGTATCCCGACGCGCTCATCATCGGCTCCGACCAGGTACTGATGCTCGACAGCGAACAGCTCGGCAAGCCCGGCAATTTCGACAACGCCTTTGCCCAGCTAAAAAAAATGCAGGGCAAGGCGATGGTGTTCCACACCGCGCTGACGCTGCTGAACAGTCGCACTGGAAACACACAAACGCGCGACGTGCCGACCGTGGTGCACATCCGCCCGCTCACCGATGCGCAGATCACCGCTTATCTCGAAAAAGAGCAGCCCTACGACTGCGCTGGCTCAGCCAAGAGCGAATCGCTCGGCATCGCTCTGATGGAGCGTATGGACAGCCCTGATCCCACCGCCTTGATCGGCTTGCCGCTGATGGCGCTGACTGAAATGCTGCTGAACGAAGGCGTGGACATTCTGACCGCGCCGAAAGCATCCTGATGGCCCGCGGCACGCTTTACCTGATCCCGGTACCGCTCGGACCGGTCAGCCCTGATACGTGCCTGCCACCGGATACGCTCGCGGTCGCGCGTCGACTTGAACACTTCGTCGTCGAGCGTGCAAAAACTGCCCGCGCACACCTCAAAGCCATGGGCCACCCGCTGCCGATCCAGGCGCTACAGATCGAAGAGCTCAACGAACACACACCCGCCGCAGCAATTCCTCAGCTACTGGCGCCGCTCAAGGCTGGGGAAGACGTTGGTCTACTGTCCGAAGCCGGTTGCCCTGCCGTCGCCGACCCCGGCGCCGCACTGGTCATGGCCGCACATCGCGACAATATTCCGGTGGTTCCGCTGATCGGCCCATCGTCGATTCTGCTGGCGCTGATGGCTTCGGGCCTGGGTGGGCAGCACTTTGCCTTCCATGGCTACCTGCCTGCCAAGGAACCCGAGCGCGGCCAGAAAATTCGTGAGCTGGAAATCACTGCGCGGCGCGACAAAGCCACGCAATTGTTTATCGAAACACCCTACCGTAGCGTGACGCTGATGGATGCACTGGCCACCACGCTATCGCCCGGCACCTTTATCAGCGTCGGGGCAGATCTCAGCCTGCCGGGGCAGTTGATCCAGACCCGCAGCGCCAAGCACTGGCGCGGGCAGACCGATGTGGTCAAGGATCGGCTGGTGGTTTTCGGAATCGGAATTTAGACGGTCAACGCTTGCGCCGGTTTACGGCAGGGGCGCTTTCCCGAGGCTGCGGCTCCCCGGAAACATCCAGAATACGCACCTTGATGGTTTTCCCCTTCAACTTGCCCGCGGCCAATCTGCGCTGCGCTTCTTCCGCTATCCCCTGCGCCACCGCGACATAGGTGGACATGTCGGTCACGGTGATTTTGCCAATCTGTTCGCGGGTAAAACCGGCCCCGCTGGTGAGCGCGCCCAGCACATCGCCGGGGCGAATCTTCTCCTTGCGGCCACCCAAAATCTGCAAGGTGGCCATCGGCGGGACCAGCGGCTCATCGCTGGCGGGTTGCAACTCGCTGAGCGGATGCCACTCCACCCCCGAGCCCAGTTCCTGAACGATATTGGCCACACGCCGCATCTGGTTGGGGCTGGCAAGGCTCAGCGCCCAGCCGTCCTGGTCGGCGCGCCCAGTGCGACCGATGCGGTGGATATAGACCTCGGGGTCGGGCGTGACATCGACGTTGATCACCGCTTCGAGCTGGTCGATATCGAGGCCGCGTGCGGCTACGTCGGTCGCCACCAGCACCGAGCAGCTGCGATTGGCGAATTGCACCAGTACCTGGTCACGCTCGCGCTGCTCCAGTTCGCCGTGCAGGGCCAGCGCGTGAAAGCCCTGATCGCGCAGGAGCTCAACCAGATCACGGCATCGCTGGCGAGTGTTGCAAAAGGCCAGCGTGCTGACCGGGCGGTAATGCTTGAGCAACAACGCCACCGCCTGCAGCCGCTCGTCGTTGCTGACCTCGTAGAAACGCTGGCGAATCTTGTCGTTCTCATGCCGTTCCAGCAGTTTCACTTCTTGCGGCTGTCGCATGAATCGACGGCCCAGTTCTGCAATGCCCTCGGGATAGGTGGCGGAAAACAGCAATGTCTGGCGTTTGGCCGGGCATTGCCGGGCGATGAAGGCAATGTCGTCGTAGAAGCCCATGTCCAGCATGCGGTCGGCCTCGTCGAGCACCAGCGTATTCAAGCCCTCCAGGTTCAGACTGCCGCGTTGCAGGTGATCCATGATGCGGCCCGGCGTGCCAACCACGATATGGGCACCATGCTCCAGGCTCGCCATTTGCGGGCGCATCGTCGAGCCGCCGACCAGTGTCAGAATCTTGATGTTATCCATACAGCGTGCCAGCCGGCGCAGCTCCTGCGCCACCTGGTCGGCCAGTTCGCGCGTCGGACACATCACCAGCGCCTGCACCCCAAAAAATCGCACATTCAGACGGGTCAGCAGCGGGAGGCCAAATGCCGCCGTCTTGCCACTGCCGGTTTTCGCCTGCGCAATCAGGTCATGCCCCGCCAGCGCAATGGGCAAGCTTGCTGCCTGGATCGGTGTCATATTCAGGTAACTCAACTGCCGTAGATTGGCCTGCATGGCAGGTGCCAGCGGAAGGGTGTCGAACGGTGCGCCCCCCCCAGAAGCATCGGTGGGTGGGGTATGAGAATGGGGAAGTTGCTGATTGGTCATGCCGGATTATACGGGGGTGGCGTCAAGTTGGATTCGGGCCATGAGCCAACGGTCAGGGCTCACTGATTATTTGCCATCCTGTAGACCATGCCAAAAACAAGGCCTTTGATGCGCAACCTGCACCCTATCAAGTCTATCGCCTGCCACGATGGGGTTGGTACATATATACCAGCTTCAATAGTACAAAAATTAAAGCCCAAGCAATTCCGTCCGTTACTGCTTCAACCGCAATTACCTGCGAACGTGAACTGCTTGGAGTGGTCTATAGAAAGTTGAAAACCCCGGCTTGAGCGAGCAAGCATTCATGTCGGCACACAGCGCTTACACGCCGTAGCGTGCCATTTCTACACTTTTTACAGGAGAATCATTGTGCGCAATGTTAATCACCTGAATGTTGACCAGCGCATCGATATGACTGCGCTCATTCATGGCAAGGTTCATGGCAGTGCAAAGCGTAGGCGCATGCTGACGTCTCATCCGCTGGCCGATTCTGTTGCGTCGGCCATGGATGCCCTGGCTAAAATCGAAGACATCGTAGCCGATGGCTGCTTTAACCATCCTGACAAGCTGACCCAGGACAAGATCCTGACTTATGCCCTTGCGCTATTGCGGGTACGCGAATGTGCCGGAATGGCAGGAATGGAGCGTTTGATGAACGCATGCGATGCCCTGGCCGTCACTGTATCCAGACTGATCGATGATCGAACCAGCGCGTGCCATGCAAAATGTGCAGCTTTGACGCAATTTGTCACGCACGCCCGGGAAATGATCCTGGCGTCTGTAAACCCCACAGCGATATTTTCCAGCCTCCCTCATGTCCGCCAGTGACATTGGGCTTGATGTCTTGGCACAACGGGAAAAGACAACATTCGCAAAGCCAAATCAACAATCAGCGAGAAGCATGATCGCCCCCTTCAGCTGACAAACTGCACGCCCAGTCGCTGAGCCGTCCTGGTTCTTTACACGAACATTACGCAACCGCCATGGCGATGCGCTTATACAGCGCCACGATCAGATCGGACTGGGTGATCATGCCTATCACCCTGTTTCTTTCATCCAGCACCGGGACATGGTGCAGATTATTCTCCGACAGTTGGTGCACCAGTTCAGAGATGGGGGTATCCGCGTGGGCGCTCGAGATGTTCGATGTCATGATCTGCCCGACCACTTCGGCCTTTTCCGAGTTTTCACCAGGTGTACGTCGCAACAATCCCTGCAGGCGTACCGCCAGCCCTGCTGCCGTCGTATCGTCAAGCTGGCGCAGGAAGTCGGCCACAGTAACCATACCGACCAACCGACCAAAATTGTCCACCACCGGCAGGGCCTTGATCTTGTGGGCACGCAGCAGGTTCCAGGCTTCCTCCAGTTCGGTGGCAAAACTCACCGTAACGATGCTGCGCGACATGATGTCCGCACAGGACAATGCCAGTTGGCGGTCGAAGGCATTGTCCACTGCAAGGTTGTAAAGCCTCACCAGTTCGTTTTCCTGCATGTCCACGTAGGTGCCGATGGACTGGATCGCCGCATCCAGATCTGCATGCGTCAGGCCGGCACGGACGATTGGCGAGGCATCCCCCGTGCGGTGCACATTCTCCTTGTCCTTGACGCGACGGTAGGGATAACTGCGGCCCGGCATCAGGTTGTTCACCAGCAACGCGGCGGCCAGAATGACCGCGACATTCTCCATTACCAGCACAACCTCGCTGCCCGCGTTGGCCAGACCCGGCGCGCCCGCCAGGGCAATAAACAAGGCCAGTGCGCCACCCGGCGGATGCATGCAGTTGAAACGCGCCATCAACCATATGTTGCCCGCCACCGCTACCGCAGCTGCCAGCAAAGGGGTGGGCATGAGAAAAACACTCAGGTAGGCCGCGCTCATGGCCATGAAATAACCACCGAACACCGACCATGGCTGGGCAAGCGGGCTGTGCGGCAAGGTAAAGAGGATGATGGCACTGCCGCCAATTGGCGCGATGAGCCAGAACGAGGCGTCGGCATTGAGGTGCAGCAACGCCCCCGCCAGACCCAGCCCAATCAGTGCCCCCAGTGCAGAGCGCGCACTTTCGGCATATGAGAGCACCGGAGTATCGGCAACTAAACGGGTGCGGATAAAGGATTTAAGAAGGCCGAACCAGTTTCGACCAGACATAGGCGGGGATTGCGACATATTTATTTAGCCTGATCCAGCTTCACACAGGTCTCAGGGTTTATTCTTGTACTGAACAATTTACGAGGGGGGGCGTTGCTGCGAGCCTGCCTTTCAGCAATTTCCTTCATACTTCCAATTCAAGCCAATCAAGCCGCAGCGTCAGTTGCTCGCCGGATTCCGTCCTTGCCACCAGCCACTCCGCTCTCTCACGGGTATAGACATCCACGGGCAGCAGTCGCTGATGGCCCGGCCGGTCGCCTGCTATCACGTTCACTTCCAGCCATTGCCGCGTCAGCACGGCGAACTCCAGTCGCTCATGATCTGCACAGGCAATGGGCTGATAGTCGTTCAACGCAGAACAAGGCCTGATTTTTCGAATGGGGCCCAGGCCTTGCCCAGGGTGACGCCCAGGCGGCCGACAAGACGCTCGGCCAGACCTTCATGCTGGGTGTAGTCGACGAT
>JANJUT010000254.1 GCA_024710445.1 Thiobacillus sp. | reverse complement strand
GTGGGTTGAATCATGGTCGTTATTCGTCTTTCGCGCGGTGGCGCTAAAAACCGTCCTTTCTACAACGTCGTGGTAGCCGATTCGCGCTGCCGCCGTGATGGCCGCTTCATTGAGCGTGTCGGTTTCTATAATCCGGTTGCCCCCGAAGGCGCCGAAGCCGTCCGTCTGGACCAGGAGCGCATCAGCTACTGGACCAGCCACGGCGCACAGCTGTCCGACACCGTTGCCCGTCTGGTCAAGCAAAACAAGCCTGCCGCAGCTGCCGCTTAATTTAATTGAGCGACAACAGCGACTGGATCGGCTGCCCCAATTGAATAACGACTGGGTCGTTATGGGGCGCATCGCCGCCCCGTTCGGTATCAAGGGCTGGGTCAAGGTCCAGTCCTTTAGCGAAGACCCCGGTACGCTGATGGATTTTGAATCCTGGCGCATCGGCCGCGACCCGGAGCACAAGCACTACACCGTCGAAGCCATCCAGGATCACAGCAACACCCTGGTCGCCAAGCTGGCTGGCATCGATGACCGCGACAAGGCCTATGCCCTGCGCGGGCAGGAAATTTCGGTGGCACGCAGCGACTTGCCGGCACCGGAAGAAAACGAGTTTTACTGGTCGGATTTGATCGGGCTGACGGCAATCAACCGCGAAGGCGTCGAGCTCGGAAAAGTCGATGGCCTGATGGAAACCGGTGCACAGGATGTGCTGGTGATCAAGGGCAACCGTGAACACCTGATTCCGTTCATCGCGCAATTTGTCGGCAAGGTGGACGTGGCGGGTGGACAGATCGAGGTCGACTGGGGCGAAGATTATTAAGGAGGAAGGCGTGCGCTTTGATGCCGTCACGCTTTTCCCCGAGATGTTCGATGCCGTACTGGATTACGGTATTACCCGGCGCGCGCTGGATCGTGGGCTGTACCGGTTCAAATCGTGGAACCCGCGCGATTTCACCGACGACCCGCACCGCACCGTGGACGACCGCCCCTACGGTGGTGGCCCCGGCATGCTGATGCAGGCCGAACCGCTGGATCGTGCATTGAACGCTGTCCAGCAGGAACTGGCCAGCGAGAATTTGACGCCCTGGGTGGTGCATTTCTCACCGCGGGGCCGCCCGCTGACCCACCAGCGGGTGATGGAATTGAAGGACAAGCCCGCACTGGTTTTATTGTGCGGTCGGTACGAAGGCATAGACGAACGGTTGTTGCAGCGCCGCGTGGACGAGGAAATTTCGCTGGGCGACTTTGTGTTGTCGGGCGGCGAACTTCCCGCGCTGGCCTTGATGGACGCCCTGATCCGGCAACTGCCGGGTGCGTTGAACGACGCAGATTCGGCGGTGGAAGATTCTTTCGCCAACGGCCTGCTCGATTGCCCGCACTACACCCGGCCCGAAGTCTGGCAGGGTGAGGCCGTACCGGAAGTATTGAAAAGCGGCAACCATACCGCGATCGCCCAATGGCGCTTGCAGCAAAGTCTGACGATCACGGCAGCCCATCGCCCTGATCTGCTGGCCAGGCGCGGTTTGTCGAAACAGGAACAGGATCTTCTCGCGGCGCACCCCGGTGCAAAGCAGAAAAAAGCGGGCCAGGACCATTAAATTCCGGCCCATGTGAAACGGCGTGATGTCCGTCTGGCGGTCTGCTTGACCCGACGATGCACCTCTCCCGCCAGATGTAAGGAAACATCATGAACATCATCGAGCAACTCGAACAGGAAGAAATCGCCCGCCTGGGTAAAACCCTCCCCGACTTCGCCCCCGGCGACACCATCGTCGTTCAGGTCAAGGTCAAGGAAGGCAACCGCGAGCGTCTGCAGGCTTACGAAGGCGTCGTCATCGCCAAGCGCAACCGCGGCCTCAACTCGGCTTTCACCGTGCGCAAGATCTCCGCCGGCGAAGGCGTCGAGCGCACCTTCCAGACCCACTCGCCGCTGGTTGCCAGTGTCGAAGTGAAGCGTCGCGGTGACGTCCGCCGCGCCAAGCTGTACTACCTGCGCGAGCGTTCAGGCAAATCCGCACGCATCAAGGAAAAACTGCCCGCCCGCAAGGTCAAGGGTGGCACCGCTGCACCGGCTGCCGAATAAACCGGTTCATGCTGAAATGCAAAACGCCCGCTTCATGCGGGCGTTTTTGTTTGTATGCCCGGAGTGTATGACCGAATCCGCAGCCGATAGCAGGCTGACAGCTTTATATCCCCCACGGCTCAGCTAAAATTCGCTCATGCCTGCCTACGATACCATCCTTGATGCCCCGCCCTGCCGCCTGGGCGCGTGCTTCACGGGTGAGGCGCTGACGCGGCTGGATTTTCTGGGTGCGGACTCCCGGGTGTCTTCCAGGCTGGATGCCCGCGCCGCGCATTTATCGGCGCAGCTCGATGCCTACTGGCACAACCCGGCGCACGAATTCGATCTGCTGTTCGTGCCGGAAGGCACGCCGTTTCAGTTGCGAGTGTGGCATGCACTGCTGGCGATTCCACGCGGCGAGCCGACGACGTATGGTGCACTGGCGAAGCAGCTTGGCACAGCGGCGCGGGCGGTAGGGCAGGCGTGCGGCTCCAATCCGCTGCCGGTTTTGATTCCCTGCCACCGGGTGGTGGCGGCGAACGGGCTGGGGGGATTCATGCATGCCTCGACGGGAGAGCCGCTGGATGTGAAAGCCTGGTTGCTGGCGCATGAACGGAACGCGATTACGGGCGAAGATGAACGACGCGCTGATTGACCGGTTCTGCGATCATCTGTGGCTGGAAGACGGGCTGGCGAACCTGACGCTGGCGGCGTATCGACGCGACCTGAAAGCCTTTGGTGCCTGGCTGGAAAAAGAACACAAGCATGGCCTGGACGTTGCCGTATCAGGTGATGTCGAAGCCTATCTGGCATGGCGTTTTGTGCAGCATGCGCAGCCACGCAGCGCCGCACGCTACACCTCGACCTTGAAGCGTTTCTACCGCTATCTCTTGCGCGAAAACCTGATCGCCACCGACCCCACACTCAACCTCGACAGCCCCAAGCTGCCACGTTCGCTGCCCAGGTCACTGACCGAATCCGATGTGGAGCGCCTGCTCGACAGTGCCGACACCCATACCCCGCTTGGACTGCGCGACCGGGCCATGCTGGAAACGCTGTACGCGACTGGCTTGCGGGTATCGGAACTGGTGGGGCTGAAACTGACGGCGGCGAACCTGAACGACGGCGTGTTGCGGGTAACAGGCAAGGGCAACAAGGACCGGCTGGTGCCGCTGGGCGAGGAAGCGGTCGTATGGCTCAAGCGTTATCTGGCGGATTCGCGCCCGCTGCTGCTGAACCAGCAACTTTCCGATGCGGTATTCGTCACCGCGCGCGGTGACGGCATGACCCGGCAGGCGTTCTGGTATCTGATCAAACGCCGGGCACACAGTGCCGGCATCACACGTCCGCTGTCGCCGCACACGCTGCGCCATGCCTTTGCCACCCACTTGCTCAACCACGGTGCCGATCTGCGGGTGGTGCAGATGCTGCTCGGTCACAGCGATATTTCCACCACGCAAATTTACACCCACGTGGCGCGTGAACGGATGAAGCAGTTGCATACCCAACACCACCCGCGTGGATAATGTACTGTCCTGCTACGGCGTTTTAAGCCGTTCCATCAGATAGCACAGGCAGTCCTGGCGAATCACGCGTTCGTCGCGCGTCAGCATGGCTGGCATCAGGCGCTGCCTGAGCGCGATTTCACCGCGCTGGTAGTCGAACATGCGGTCACCGATGTCCTCGCCATTCTCATCCACCACCAGCAAACGGGCGGTGCTGTTCTGTCGCACATGGCCGAGGTGTATGCCGCGGTCGAGTTCACGGAAATTGAAGTGATCGAGCTCGGGCACGAAGTTGATGTCTGCTTCCGACGCATAGAACCCAAAG
>JANJUT010000243.1 GCA_024710445.1 Thiobacillus sp. | reverse complement strand
AATACGATGCGGCGCGTGACATCCAGTTCTTCAGAGACACGCCCTCAAGCTGGGTTGCCACGCCGACGGGGTCGTGTTGCCTGTTATTACCAAAAGATTCGCACGCGCCGCTGGTGAGCGAGGGCTTGATACGCAAAGTGGTGGTGAAAATAGCCCTGTGAGGGCGTCTTGTCCAAGGCTGGGCTTGGCTTTTTCTGTGGCGGGATAGCGCTTTGCTTGAATGCGCAGATTGGCGCACAAATTGCTAAAGGCACTGGAAGATAGTGCCGCTATCTATAGTCAATAAACCATAAAATTGTCATGCGCCGAGCTTTCTTTTTTCTGCTTGCCTTGTGTTGTGCTCAGGCTCAGGCTCAGGCGTCTGTTCCAACGCCCATTTTTGTCCTGCATGCCTACAGCCAGGAATACCCCTGGACCCGTGGCCAGCACCAGGGTTTCGTCCAGGCGCTGGACAATGACCCCTCGCGTGCATACGCCCTCAATGTGGAATACCTCGATACCAAGCGGGCGGGTTACAGCGCGCAGTATGCCAATTTGATCGGCGAGCATCTGCAGAAAAAATATCAGGGGTATCGCCCTGCGGCAATCTATGTGACGGATGACAATGCGCTGTCCTTTGCGTTTTCCCATCTCGACAAGGTGTTTCCCGGCGTGCCGGTGTTTTTCTCCGGGGTCAATAATTACGAGATCCGATCGCAGCTTGATCCTGGCCACGTGACGGGGGTGTTCGAGAAAAAGGAAATCGCACCCAATCTGCGCCTGATGCGTCAACTTGCCCCTGATGTCCGTGAAGTGGTCATCGTGGGTGATGCAACCGAAACCTATCGTGCGATTGAAAGCGAGATTCGCCGCGAGTTGGCGCGTCAACCCGATATTCGCGCCACGTTTATTTCAAGCAACCGGATCGATGCGCTGGTCGAGGCCCTGAAGGCAAGGACGGAGCGCTTTGTGTTTCTGACCACGCTAGGCGGGGTGGCGAGCCGGGATGGCCGCACGCTCACGCTTCCTGAAACAATTGGAGCCATCGTGCAAGCCGGTCGGTTCGTTGTGTTCAGCATGGAAGATGCCTATCTTTATCCGGGGGTGCTGGGCGGTTATGCCACCAGCGGCCCGAGTCAGGGCCACTCAGCCGCGCAACTACTCATCCGTCACCTGAATGGAACGCCCTTGTCTGCCTTGCCGCCTGACGAAGCCAGCCCAAACGAATACATTCTGGATGAAATGGAATTGGTGAAAGCCGGGCTTGCCCTGCCAGACGACATCACCGGGCAAGTGAGGTTGATTCATGCACAACCCTCTTTCTATGAGGCCAATCGGGCCACGATCCTGGGTACGCTCTATGGTCTGGCTATCCTGCTCTTGCTTGTCCTGCTATTGGCCCTGCTGCTGCTTGTCAGGAAGAATCGTCAGATTGCGCGAGCCTCCCGGCAGCTAAGCGAAACCAAGGAAAGTCTTGACCATGCGCAGCGCATTGCGCACATGGGCAACTGGGATTGGCAGATATCCGAGAACCGGCTGTTCTGGTCGGATGGGATTTATTATTTGTTCGGGGTTCATCCGTCTGCGTTTGCTGCCAGTTATGAGGCGTTCATGGAGCAGGTGCACCCGGAAGACCGAAGCATGGTGGATGAGGCTGTAAGAGCCACCCTGGAAACGGGTGCGCCCTATGCGATCGACCACCGGATCGTGCGTCCGGACGGCACTGTTCGTATGGTGCATGAAAGTGCCGAGGTGGAGCGGGACGAGTTGGGCAAGCCGATCCGTATGAGCGGCACTGTGCAGGATGTCACCGAACGGCGGCAGGCGGAGCAGGTGTTGCGGGAGAAGGACGCGCATCTTGAGTTCATCGCGTATCACGATGCGCTGACCGGTTTGCCGAATCGGACCCTGTTGATGGACCGGTTGAACCATGCGGTCAGTCGAGCCGAGCGCTCAGACGACCGGATGGCCTTGCTGTTCATTGATCTGGATCGTTTCAAGACGATCAACGACAGCCTGGGGCACGCTGTAGGCGATACCGTGTTGCAGACCGTGGCCGGCCGCCTGAAAACGCTGGTGCGTGAGGTCGATACCCTGTCGCGCCTGGGCGGAGACGAGTTCGTCGTTTTGCTTGAAACCATACCGGACGGTCGGGAAGTGGCATTGGTGGCGGAAAAGATCATTCATGCCCTGGAAAAGGTTCTGGTGGTTGGCAACTATCCCCTGCATATTTCGGCCAGCATAGGCATCAGCCTGTATCCCGAGGACGGCAAGGATGCCGAGACGCTGATGAAGCACGCCGATGCGGCCATGTACAAGGCCAAGGAGGGGGGGCGCAACGGTTTCCATTTCTATGAGCAGGGGATCACCGAGCGCGCGATGCGGCGCATTCAGCTCGAAGGCAAACTGCGTGCTGCATTTGAGCAGCGTGCCTTCGAGCTTTACTTTCAGCCCCTGGTTTGTCTGGAAACCCGGAGAATCTATGGCGCAGAGGCCTTGATGCGCTGGTTCGATCCGCAGGAAGGGGCTATTTCACCCGATCATTTCATTCCGCTGGCCGAGGACACGGGGCTGATCATTCCCATGGGTGAGTGGGTCATTCACCGGGTGTGCCTGACGCTGAAACAATGGGAGGCCCAGGGCATTCAACTTGATGACTTTGCCATGCACATCAACCTCTCGGTCAAGCAATTGATGCAGAAGGGTTTGCCGCGCAGGTTGGCTGATTTGTTTGCCGAAACCGCAGTCCGGCCTGAATGGATAGTGCTGGAGTTGACCGAAAGCAGCATTATGGAAAGCGAAGCGCTTGGCCTGGATGTATTGACGGCATTGCGCCAGATCGGCGTCCGTATCGCGATTGATGATTTCGGGACGGGTCATTCCTCGCTCAGCCGGCTAAAACAGTTACCTATCAGCGAGCTCAAGATCGATCGCAGTTTTATCCGGGACATTGATGAAGATGCGGGCGATGCCGCCATTGTCCAGACCATCCTGGCGCTGTCGTCCAACCTCGGCCTGCTAGTTGTTGCCGAAGGCGTCGAGCACGCCAGCCAGGAGGCTTTCCTGCTACAGAACGGCTGTATCCGTGCGCAAGGGTATTACTATGCCAGGCCCATGCCGGAGCATGAGCTGCTGCCCCTGCTGCTTGAAAAACGGAAGTTTCCGGCAACCCCGCTGGTAACGGGTTGATGCACCAGCTCCTGAAGCGATGAATCGTTAGTAGTGCGGGGGCAACTCATCACGCAGGGTACGGGTTTCGCCCGGCTGCGCATCCTTGAGCTGCTGATGCAGCAGGCGGATTTGTTGCTGCAGCAGATCGATTTGCCCCTGCTGACGGATCACCGCCTGATTCAGCGTTTCGATCAGGTCTTCGGCAAAGGCCATCTTGGCTTCGAGTTCGTTGAGGCGCGCTTCCATCATTGTGCGGACGCGCGTAACAGCGGCGTCACCAGTTTCTCCAGCCGGGGATAATGCACCTGCCCGGCGATTTTGTGTCGGATATGACCATCCGTATCGATAATGAACGAGGTGGGTACGCTGCCGACATGGCCGAACGCAGCCGTAACGGACGGATTGGTCGGCGCGGCCATGAAAGCGTAGTTCTTGTCTTTCATCCACGCGGCGATTTTCTCGGGCGTGTCGTCTATGCTGATCGAGATGACTTCAAAGCCCCGGTTGCGGTAATCCTGCCAGAATGAGTCGATCACCGGTTTTTCCTTGCGGCAGTAAGGACACCAGGTCGCCCAGAAGTTCACCAGCACGACTTTTCCTTTGAGGCTGTCGCTGCTCAGCGCCTGGTTGTCAGGCAGGATGACCTGCCAGGCTGGGACCTCGCGGTTTTCCTCGCTGACATCGGCTGGCGGACGAAACCACAGCCAGGCGATCAAACCCAGTAAAATCAGGGTCAGCGGACTTGGCGTCCATTTCCTGGCTGTTTTTCTCAGATCGGCGGTTCGTTTATCCATGTTGTGGCTGAAATCGTTTCATATCGTGATGGTGGTGAGCTGGTTTGCCGGCCTGTTCTACCTGCCGCGCCTGTTCGTCAATCTGGCGATGGAGTCGAATGACGCCGCGTATGACCGCCTGCTGCTGATGGCGCGCAAATTGTATCGTTTTGTTTCGCCCATCATGTGGCTGACGCTGATTACGGGAACCTGGCTGTGGCTCGCGTATTTCCCTCT